>NZ_JAZHYN010000016.1:0-61992 GCF_036576025.1 Methylocystis borbori
CCCTCCTCCTCGCTGCGACGACGGCCGCGGCGCAGACGCCGGCGGCGGCGGAAGGCGCGAAGCCGCCGCCCACCCAAGCGGTCGCCGCCCATGGGATCGGCGCCCAAGGGATCCCCACCCATGGGATCGCCATGCATGGCGCGCCCGCCCTGCCGCCGGATTTCGATCATTACCCCTATGCCGACCCCGCCGCCAAAAAAGGCGGGAAATTGCGCGTCGGCCTCGCCGGGACCTTCGACAGCCTCAATCCCTTCAATCTGAAGTCCGGGAGCGCCGTGCAGGGGATTTCCGGGAATGTCTTCCAGACCCTGATGGCGCGCTCGCAGGACGAGCCCTTCACCCTTTACGGCCTTATCGCCCAGTCCATCGACGTCGATCCGGCGCGCGCCCATGTCACTTTTCATCTCGATCCCCGCGCGCGCTTTTCCGACGGCAAGCCGATCACCGCGGAGGACGTGCTGTTTTCCTTCGACCTGCTCAAGAACAAAGGGCGCCCGCAGCAGCGTATCGCCTATGGGCTCGTCAAATCCGTCGACGCCCCCGACGCGCATACGGTGCGTTTCGACCTCACGGGCGTCGGCGACCGCGAATTGCCGCTCATCCTCGCCATCATGCCGGTGCTGCCCAAACATGCGACGGATGTCGAAAAATTCGCTGACGCGACGCTCGCCAAGCCGATCGGCTCGGGACCCTATGTGGTGCAGGACGCCCAGGCCGGCGCGCGCCTGCTGCTGCGCCGCAATCCCGATTACTGGGGCGCCGATCTGCCGAGCCAGCGCGGCTTCTATAATTTCGACGAGATCGACATCCAATATTTCCGCGACGGCAATTCGCTTTTCGAAGCCTTCAAGGCGGGCCTTCTCGATTATCGCGACGAGACCAGCACGACGCGCTGGGCGACGGGCTATGATTTTCCCGCTTTGAACGAAGGCCGCGTCGTCAAGGAGACCTTGAAGAACGACATGCCCAAGGGGATGGAGGGCTTCGTCTTCAATACGCGAAGACCTTTGTTCCAGGACATCCGCCTGCGCGAGGCGCTCGGCATGATGTTCGATTTCGAATGGATCAACGCCAATCTTTACGCCGGCCTTTATACGCGCACGAAAAGCTTCTTCGACGAATCGGAGCTTGCTTCTACCGGTCGCCCAGCGAGCGCGGCGGAGCGCAAGCTCCTCGAACCCTTTCCGGGCGCGGTGCGCGAAGACATTCTCGAAGGCCGCTGGCGGCCGCCGGCCAATGACGGCACGGGGCGCGACCGCGAAATGGCGAAGCGCGCGCTCGAATTGCTCGAAAGCGCCGGCTACCGCATCGAGGGCGACGCGCTGCGCAAGGACGGACAGCCGATCTCTTTCGAGATCATGGTCAAGGATCGCAATCAGGAGCGCCTGGCGCTCAACTACGCTTCTTCGCTCAAGCGCATCGGCGTCGATGCGCGGGTGCGGCTCGTCGACGAGGTGCAATATCAGCGCCGGCGCCAGAAATTCGACTTCGACATGATGATCGGACAATGGATCGCCTCCGCTTCGCCCGGCAATGAGCAGCGCATGCGCTGGGGCTCCGCGAGCGCGGCGCAGGAGGCGTCCTTCAATCTCGCCGGCGCGGCGTCGCCCGCGATCGACGCCCTGATCGCGGCGCTGCTCGCCGCGGAAAGCCACGATGATTTCGTCACCGCCGTACGCGCCTACGACCGCGTCTTGCTCTCGGGATTCTATGTCGTGCCGCTCTTTCACGCCTCCGAGCAATGGATCGCGCATTCGAGCGATCTCATCCGCCCGGAGCCGATGCCGCGCTATGCGTCGCCCGTGTTCGGGCCGACGCTCGAGAGCTGGTGGCGGCGCGATCCCTGATCGCGGGCGCGCCGCTTGCGCCGGCGCACATTCGCTTCCCTTCAAGGCGCGATAAGGCTTCGTCATGCGCGCCGCTGGCGAGCGCGCGCATGGCGTCACGGCGCGCGCGATGCTAATCATGGAAGCGCGCCGTTTCGCCCGATGACGGAAATTCCGCGTCGCATCTCTCGCCGGGAGATCATTCCATGGGTTTCGCGCTCTTTATCGTTGGCGCGGTCGCAATCGGCCTCTTGGTCCTCGACCAGTCGTTCAACCTCGGCCTGCCGATCGGCCTCTTCCACAATCCGCTCTTCTGGTTCGCCTATGTCGCGCTGCTCGCGCTCTCGACCATGGTGCGCTTCGTGCGCCAGCAGACCGTGCTCGTCATCGAGCGGCTCGGGCGCTACAACCGCACGCTGGGCGCGGGCGTCAATTTCGTCTGGCCGGTCGTCGAGCGCATCGCCTATACTTTCGATCTGCGCGAACAGGTGATCGACGTGCCGGAACAGGACGCCATCACCAAGGACAACGCCACCGTCACCATCGACGGCGTTCTTTATTACAAGATCGTCAACGCCAAGGACGCCGCCTATGGCGCGCAGGACATACGCCGCGCCATCATCAATCTGGCGCAAACCTCCATGCGCTCCGCCATCGGCTCCATGGAGCTCGACAAGACTTTCGAGAATAGAAGCGAGATCAATGAGCGCGTCGTGCGCGCCGTCTCCGACGCGGCGCAGCTCTGGGGCGCGCATGTCACGCGTTATGAGATCAAGGACATCGCCATGCCCGAGTCGCTGCGCCAGTCGATGGAGCGGCAGATGAAGGCCGAGCGCGACAAGCGGGCGACGGTGCTCGAATCCGAAGGCGTCAAACAGTCCGAGATCAACCGCGCCGAGGGCGAGAAACAGGCCGCCATTCTGCGCGCCGAAGGCCAGGCGAAGGCCATCGAACTGGTGCGCACGCAAATCACCCAGCAGGGCGGCGATCAGGCGGTGCAGCTTGAAGTCGCCAAATCCGCTATCGAGCAATATGGCCGCCTCGCCAAAGCCGGCAATTCGCTGGTGCTGATGGGCGACGGCGCCGACCCCGCCGGCTGGCTCGCCAAGGCCATGGCGGTCCTCAAGATGGTCAACGCCGGCGGCGCGGCGACTCCGGCGCAACAGTCGGGCCGGGCGCAGCCCTGGCAGACGGAGTGAGCGCATGGAGCCGGCGTTCCTTTACGATCCCGCGAATGCGAGCCTCGTCGCCGGCCTCGCGCTGCTGGGGTTCGATATTGTGGTGATCGGCCTGTCGCCGGCGATGTTCGTCGCGGTCGGCGCGCTCGTAACGAGCGCGCTGCTTTACGCCACCGGCTGGCGTCCCGCGCCGGTCGAGACGCTCGCGCTTATCGCCGGCGCGAGCCTCTTCGTCGCGCTTATTGGCTGGCGGCCGCTGCGACGCTTTCAAAACGCCGACATAGAGGAAGATAAGAGCAGCGATCTCATCGGCCGCGAATTGATCGCGACGCATGAAGTGACGAAGACGCATGGAACCGTCTTCTGGTCGGGCGTCGAATGGCAGGCGCGGCTTGTCGAGAACGCGCACGTCGAAATCCTTGCGCCTGGCGCGAGGGCGCGGGTGGTTGGCGTGGAGAATCTCGCGCTGGTGCTGGCGCCTATTGCAGGAGAGGAGGGCTCGACGCACTCGAAGTAATCGGCGCGGTTCAGGCGACAGATTTTAGAGGTTTCGCGCGGGCGATACGTTCGCGCTCCTTAGGCGAATGCGTCGCTTCCCACAAATCGCTGCGCCGCTGCACGTTCAGCCAGAATTCAGGGCTGTTGCCGAATACGCGCGCAAGAATAAGCGCGGTCGGCGCGGTCACGCTCCGGCGATCGTTGCAGAGTTCATTGACATGCTTGCGCTGCACGCCCATCGCCTCGGCGAGCGCGGCCTGCGTCAACCCCATCGGCGTCATGAATTCTTCGGCCAGGATTTCGCCGACGCTCGCCGGCTTGCGTTTCGTGAACAACATTCTTAGCCTCACCGATGGCTGTGGGCGTTATATCCATATCATCGCGGGGCCTCAAGACGCCGCCGCGCCAAGGCGCGGGACGTTCACATGGGGTTACTACCCAAGCTCACCCAGCCATCAGCACGAGGAGGTGTTTCGCGACCAGTTGCTTTCTTGAAAAACTATTTCTTTTGCACGCCGCTGCCCGTTGTCGGTGCCGCAGGCTTTGCCCCTCCTGACGGCGCTTGATATCCACCCTGTACCCCTTTCGGAGCTTGGGGTGTGCTCGGAGCGGGCTGATGTCCTCTGGTTGCAGAAGTTGGAGTTTTTTCAGTCATGTGCGTTTTCCTCGACCTTCGGCTCCCAAAACTCAATATATTTGATTTCTTTTGCGGCAACAAGGATACCAACTTTGTCAGCTCTAGGCTCCCAAATGTCGGCCTTTGAAACTATGTATTCTTCTTCGATATACAAATCTCTTTCACCTGAATCCGAAGAGGCAAAAGAATTACTTCCAAAAAAACCCGCAACTTTTTCATCATTCGTGAGCGTGACCATCACAAACTGGCCACCACGAGGAACCTTTGAAAATCTCCAATCCCAAGCGGTAGGTATCACGTGAATGGTCGTGACATTGCACTTTTGTGGTATCCAACTGAACCATTCTTTTTGTGATGAAACGCCAAGGAAAATACCAAATAGAGCTGGACCGCAGAGTATCAGCATTATCCAGATTATAGCTTTCGCAATCCATGGTTCTCTCACACTTAAAGCCTGTTCGATAAACAAGACCGTCAACGAATAATATATGAGGGACAGGACAAAAAACCCCAAAACATTTTCGGTAAGCGACGGCATCCTTCCCGTTATGAAGCGCGAACGAGCGCTCACAATCACAATGCCCGGCACTATGAAAAATAGGATGAGATTGAAATTTTCGAGACCCTTGAAATCGGGCATTGGGCGCTCCTGCAAATAATGTCGAGGATAGCACCAAGTTTATGCTGTGACAGCACCTTTTCTTGCCTAGTTGCTACGCTGCCAGCAATCAGGCGATCATGCTTTGTCGCTGAAATTCGCTCGCAAATCCGCCCTGCGGACAACCATCGCGCGGCTCGGGTCGAAGGGCAGATCCTGAAATTCCCACGTTGCATACAAGCCCCTGACGCCGTCATCGAGCGGACGCGCAATTACGCCGATGCTCCCGACGGTTTCAGAAAACCGTAGTGCGGTCTTAAGCGGCGGTTTCGGCCTACGGTTTCCTTCGCCGATATGCACGCCGCTCCTCGCGTCCGTCATAGCGATTGCTCTCCCAAACTCGCTATAATTCCAAACCTCGGCCGCCTGAGCCGATTCGCCCGAACCGATCCGCCCATGCCCATTCGCCGCCTCGACCCCATCCTCGTCGACCGCATCGCCGCCGGCGAAGTGGTCGAGCGGCCGAGTTCCGCCGTCAAGGAGCTGATCGAGAATGCGCTCGACGCCGGGGCGAGCCGCATCGACGTCGCGATCGAAGAAGGCGGCAAGAAGCTCATTCGCGTTATCGACGACGGATGCGGCATGGACGCGCATGATCTCGCGCTCGCCGTCGAGCGCCATGCGACCTCGAAAATCCCGGACGGCGATCTCACCAATATCGCGACGCTCGGCTTTCGCGGCGAGGCGCTGCCGTCGATCGCGGCGGTCGCGGACCTTTCGATCGAGACGCGCGCATCGGGCGCGCCGCATGGATTTTCGATCCTTGTCGAAGCCGGCGAAAAGCGCGGCCTTGTCGCCAGCGCCTGGCCGCGCGGGACCAGGATCGAAGCGCGTGCGCTCTTCGCCGCCACGCCGGCGCGGCTGAAATTCTTGAAAACCGAACGCGCGGAAACGGCGGCCGTCGTCGATGTCGTGAAACGCCTCGCCCTGGCGCATCCCGAGGTGCGCTTCGCCTTCGGCGCCGACAGCGGCGCGCTTTTTGATTACGCCGCCTGCGGCTGCGACAGGGCGCGGCGCATCGCGCAGGTTCTCGGCGAAGAATTCCGCGCCAACGCCATCGAGATCGACGCCGCCCGCGAAGGCGTGAAGCTTTCGGGCCTTGCGAGCCTGCCGACCTTCAATCGCGGCAACGCTCAGATGCAATATGTCTATGTCAATGGACGGCCGGTGCGCGACAAGCTTTTCGCCGGCGCCATTCGCGCCGCCTATCTCGACTTCTTGAGCTCCGACCGGCATCCCGTTGTCGCGCTTTTCGTCGATTGCGATCCGCGCATCGTCGACGTCAATGTGCATCCTGCGAAGGCGGAAGTGCGCTTCGCCGATCCCGGCCTTATCCGCGGCCTTGTCGTCGGCGCGCTGAAACAGGCGCTCGACGAGAAGAGCCATCGCAGCGCCGATACAAGCGCACGCGCCGCGATCGAGGCGCTCATGCGCGGCAATAGCGCGCGCCATCATGCGCCGCCCCAAGCGAATTGGGAGGTTGCGCGCTCGCCTTACGCGCCCTCGGGCTTCGCCGAATCGCCGCAAGCCGCTTTCGACGCCGGCGCGCCGATGGCCGACGCCAGCGCGCATGAGGCGCCGGCGGGAGAATCGGACGCGCCGCTCGGCGCGGCGCGCGCGCAGCTCCATGAGACGTATATCATCGCGCAGACGCAGGACGGTCTCGTCATCGTCGACCAGCACGCGGCGCATGAGCGCATCGTCTATGAGAAATTGAAACGCCAGCGCGAGGAGACGGGCGTCGCGCGGCAGATGCTGCTGATTCCGATCGTCGTCGATCTCGACGCATCGCGCATGGAGGCGCTCGCGCCCGCGCTCGACGAACTCGGCGCGCTCGGTCTCGTGCTGGAGCCTTTCGGACCGGGCGCCGTGCTCATCCGGGAAAGTCCGGCGATCCTCGGCGAGATCGATTGCAAGCGGCTTGTCGAAGACATCGCCGACCTCCTCGCCGAAGCGGGTGACGCGCGCGGCCTCTCGCGCAAGCTCGACCATGTGCTCGCGACCTGCGCCTGCCATCATTCCGTGCGCGCCGGCAGGCGGCTTTCCGCCGCCGAGATGAACGCGCTGCTGCGCGAGATGGAGACGACGCCGGGGGCGGGCCAATGCAATCACGGCCGGCCGACCTATGTGGAGCTGAAGCTTGCCGACATCGAAAAGCTGTTCGGCCGCAGGTGACGGACGGGTCGACGCCATAAATTTTGCGCATGGAATCGATGCCATTTGCTTACGTTGCTTTGGCTGCGCCATACCTTATTTGTTGGAGCCGAGGGACAAAGAATCGATGCGGTCGGGCGTCGCCCCTCGCTCGCAATGACCCGGGAGCGCATTCATGAATCGCCGCGAATTGATGGCCGGCGCGATCGCCTTCGCAATTCCCGTTCGAAAGGCTGACGCCGGCGAGCGCGTCGAGATCGAAACATTCGACGCCAATGGGAAAAGCCTCGGCCTTTCGCGCGTCGAGAAGGTCGTCAAGAGCGACGCCGAGTGGCGCGCTCAGCTCTCTCCCCTCGCCTTCGAGGTGACGCGAAAGGAAGGCACGGAACGCGCCTATACGGGCCCCTATTGGAACGACCACGCCGACGGGCTTTATCGCTGCGTCTGCTGCGATACGGCGCTTTTCGACTCGAAGGCCAAATATGATTCAGGCACGGGCTGGCCGAGCTTCTTTTCGCCGATCTCCAAGCTCAATGTCGTCGAGAGCGTGGACAATTCATACGGCATGCGACGCGTCGCCGTCTCCTGCAAACGCTGCGACGCCCATCTCGGCCATGTCTTTACCGACGGGCCGAGGCCGACGGGGCTGCGCTATTGCATGAATGGCGTCGCCCTGCGTTTCGTCGGCCGCGGCGTCGAGGAGGGCAAAGGATGAAATATCTTCCGCTTCTCGTCGCGCTCGCGATTCTGGCGACGCCGCTTTACGCGGCGGAGCGCGCCGTCAGCCTTCCCGCGCCGGCCTACGATCCAGCGCCCGCGACGCAAGGCCCGCAAAAGCTCGTCGTAGCCGGCGGCTGTTTCTGGGGCGTGCAGGGCGTATTTCAGCGCGTCAGGGGCGTTACGCGCGCCGTTTCGGGCTACGCCGGCGGCGAGACCGAAACCGCGCGCTACGACAAGGTCTCGCGCGGCGACAGCGGCCATGCGGAATCGGTTGAAATAACCTACGACCCGAAAGAAGTGACCCTTGGCGAATTGCTGCGCGTCTATTTTTCTGTCGCGCATGATCCGACCCAGCTCAACCGCCAGGGACCGGATACGGGAACACAATATCGCTCGGCGATTTTCGTGACGAGTCCGGAAGAGGAAAAAATCGCGCGCGACTATATCGCCCAGCTCTCAGGCGCGAAGGCGTTTGCGGCGCCGATCGTCACCAGGCTGGAGCCGCTCAAGGCCTTCTATCCGGCGGAAGCCTATCATCAGGACTATCTTATCCGGCATCCCGAGCAGCCCTATGTCGCCTATAATGATCTGCCGAAGATCGACAATCTCAAACGTCTCTTCCCGGCGCTCTATCGCGACAGGCCGGCGTTGACGCTCAACTGAAGGCATTGGCGCGGAAAACGCCTTAGCGCGCTTGGAGCTGGAGCAGGTCCTGATCGAAAAGGTTTCGGAGCCCGCTCTAATCGGGAGGCGGCCGCTCCTCGGCCTCGCCGCCCTCGGCCTCATCCTCGGCGGCGTCGGCCAGCGTTTCCCGCGCGGCCTCGATCCGCTCCAGGCTCAGCGCCTCCTCATCGCACATAAGCCGCATGGCTTCTGCGATCGGATCCTCCGCCCTCGCCGCCGGCGCCAAGGCGCGAATGGCGCCGCGCAGGGCCTCCTGGGCGGCGCTGCGCTTGATGAAGTGACGCTCGAACACGCGCATGACATGGGCGACGCCCTCCTGCGTCACGCTGCGTCTGTCGGGCGCGAAATAATCGGTGGGCGCATAGCCGCCCGCGACGATTTCGTAAGAAGGGAAATAAGCCATTTGGTCGAGCGATCGCGTCAGCCGATCGCAGGCGATCCGCAACGTCGATTTCGAATAGACGGTCGAGAGAAGCACATGCCGAGGCTCTGCAGTGGCGACGAGCGGCACGGGCGAAACGGTCAGGATCACGCGCGCCTTCTTATTGACCGACCGCAATCGCTCGATGAAGGCCGTCATATCGGCGACGACCTCTTCGACGCCAAGATTGACGAATTCATGTTTCGCCGCGGAATAATCGCCCCCGGCGACGCCCGGACAAAGCGGGAAGACCGCGCCGTCTTCGCGCGAGCGCCACAGTTCGGTCAGTCCCTGCGTGAAGACGAAGACGTCGAGCTTCTCGAAGGCTTCTCTCACGCAGTGAAAGTGCCGTTCGCGATCGTAATCGAGCTCCCGCTCGGAATTGAATCCGCCCGGCTGAATCTGCGGGCGAAACGGATCGATCACGCAGGCCGCGCCTTCGCGCCAATAATTCTCTCCCGGCGCGAAACGCCCATAGGCGCGGTCGAAAAGCTGCAGCAATTGGCGGCTCGTATAGATATTGCCGTAGCGCGCGGAATAGATTCCGTAGTTCAGCGCCTCCGTCGCCTGCGGTCCGATAAAGGAATGAGGCTCCTCGGTGACGAGATAATTGCAGCCGCTCGATTTCAGATAGCGGCCGATATGCTGAGCGAAACAGCTTCCCGCCGTCGCGACCTCGTCGCGCGCCGCGAAGCGGAACGGCGCTTCGACCACGGGATCGAGCGCGCCCGGCGGAACGTCGGCGACGCCCTGCCGCCAATAGGCGTAGTCGGGAAGCTTCGAATATGGATGCGATTTCTTCGTCATTCGGCGTCGACCCGTCGAGAGGCGATCAATTCTCCCGCGCGCGCGATCATGCGCTGGCCGAAGAAGGCGTTCGCGTGCGACGCGTCGGCGCCTCTGGCGTCTTCCGCCAGGACGCCCGGCGGCTCGATGAATTCCACGGCCACTGGCGCGAACATAATATCGCATTGCGCGCAGATCTCGCGATAGAGCGCGGATTGCGTCCGCCACACCTTGTAGCGAAAGACCTCGCTCGAAAGTTTGCGGGGATCGAAGGCTTTGCGGAAGAATTCCTTCGGGAAGGCGAGAATGCGCGAATTAGGCAGAGGCGGCGGCGGCTCGAGGCAGACCAGCGGCGCGCTGGCTTCTTCGCTGATCGCCTTGATGACGGACAATGTCGGCGCCATTTTCTCGCGCAAAGTCTCGCGGACAGCCGCCTCCGTCAGAAGAATCGCGCCGGCTTCGAGCGGCAGCTCCGGCTCGGCGCCGAGAATGAAGTCGAAACGCTCCTTGGGCTGCGTCACCGAAACCGCGATATGCTCATTGCCGCCGACCGACAGGACAATGACGTCTGGCCGCTCGTCGTCGATGATCCGCCGAAGCTGCGCATTGAGCCGAAGGCGCTCGTTCTCTTCTTCGAGCGTGGGCAAGAGCTGCTCATCGTAAAGATAGACGAAACGCGAGACGACCGGCTTGCCGCAGATATGAAATGCCTGCTGCTGCAGTTCGTAACAGCCTTTGGCGATCGCGACGATATGGCTGTGCCCGAGACCCAGAATTTTCATCGTTCCTCGCGCGCGCCTCAATCCGCCGCGGTCGCGTCGCGCACTTCGACGCCGATCGGCTCGCCCTTCACGATCGGCCCCGAGATTTGACGCGCGATGCCGCGGACGACATATCGACGTCCATCGGCTTCGATCGCATGGCCGATGAGTTCGGCGCCGTCCGATCCCATGGCGAAGGGCGCGCGAATGGCGAGCATGGGCTTGCCCCTATAGCCATATCGGTAGAAAGCCTCGACCACGATCGACGCCTCCCTTGCGGCAAATGTTTCGCTTTGGCTTGACGGCATCGGCGCAGTCCCGGTTTCCTTTTACCGCGGGGTTCCCCCAATGGCGCCTCGGCGAGGTCGATGCAAGATCAGGCCGAAAAGCCGCCTTGTTTTCCCGCCCGCGCGCATGTGCTAACAGTCCTGTCGGCCTGTCCTCATGAAAATTCGTCGCGCCGCATCCATGAACAATCCATTTCAGACAGCGCCCTTGCAAGAGCTGCCGACGCCGGAAACCTTCGACGAAAAGGCTTATCTAGCGGTTAACCCCGATGTCGCGGAGGCCGTGCGGGTCGGCAAGATCGCCTCCGGCTGGTCGCATTTCAAGAAATTCGGACGGATCGAAGGCCGCCGCCAGAAGGTTTGCGACGAAGAACCTGCGACGCTCGAGAATTTCGACGAAGCGCGTTACCTCGCGGCTAATCCCGACGCGACGCGCGCGATCGAAAAGGGAGAATTCGCATCGGCCCGGGCGCATTTCGATGGACCGGGGCGCGCGCAATCGCGTCGACAGAAGCGCGCAAGTCTTCTTCCCGCCATCCGCGCGCGCAAGCTCGCCGCGCTCAAGCCTTTGCTGCTCGAACCCGAAACGCCGCTGACGGAATCGGGCAAATATTGCTTTCTCGACGAAGCGACGCGGCGCGCGCAGGATTTGTCGGCGGAGACGCCGATCAGCGAGAACGGCTATGACGACGAAACCATCGGCTTGATCGAAGACGAAGCCGAGGGCCTCATTCTCGATGTCGGCGCCGGCTACCGTCCGGTCTATTACAGCAATGTCGTCAATTTCGAAATGATGGACTATCCGACGACGGATGTGATCGGCGTCGCCGACCGGCTCCCGTTCAAAAACGACTCTTTCGAAGGCGTCGTCTCCATCGCCGTGCTGGAGCATGTGAAGGACCCCTTTCGCTGCGCCGCCGAAATCGCGCGCGTGCTCAAGCCCGGCGGCTGGCTGAAATGCTGCGCGCCCTTTCTCCAGCCGCTGCATGGCTATCCGCATCACTATTTCAACATGACGCATGAAGGGCTGCGCACGCTCTTTCAACCGCATCTCATCATCGAGCGCCAGGAAGTGACGGCGCCGACCCATCCGGTCTGGGCGCTCGCCTGGCAGTTGCGCTCCTGGTCGCAGGGACTTCCGCCGCGCGCGCGCAAA
Source organism: Methylocystis borbori (assembly GCF_036576025.1). Lineage (NCBI taxonomy): Bacteria > Pseudomonadati > Pseudomonadota > Alphaproteobacteria > Hyphomicrobiales > Methylocystaceae > Methylocystis > Methylocystis borbori. The sequence goes on from NZ_JAZHYN010000016.1 coordinate 11,767, forward strand.
GAGTTTCTGCGGTTGCGCGTTCAGGATCTCATCGCTTTTCCCGGCCCGGCGCTGGAAAAGTCCTGGGCGCGCGAATTGCCGCGCGAAAAACTGTTCGAACTCGCCGCCGCGACGATTCTCTATGCGCGCAAACCGGCGCAGGACCGCACGCAAGTCGCGCCGTGACGCAGCTCATCGTTCACGAGGGCCTGGACGGCTGGCTGTTCCTCACGGGAGGGACGAATTTCGTCACGACGCTGTACGAGCGTGAGGGCGGCCATCTGCCCGACTCGAACCTGTGCCGCTGGCGCGACGCCATCGTCAAAAGACGGCGCCGCTGCGACGCGCTCGGCGTCGCCTACGCCCATCTCGTCGCGCCGGAAAAACTGACGATCTACGGGCACAAGCAGGCGTCGCCCCTCGTCGACGCCGATCTCGCGCCGGCGATCCGCCTGAAGGCGCTTTTCGAGGGCGAGGCGAGCGATTTCGGATGGGTCGATCTCGTTTCGCCGATGCGCGTGCGCCGCGACGAGATCGATCTCTACTGGCGCACCGACACCCATTGGACGCCCGAAGGCTGCCTTCTCGCTTACGAGCTGCTGTGCGAGGCGCTGAACTTGACGCCAAACGCCGAATTGGCGACGCGCCCCGCGCATGCGCAGAAAAAAGTCATGGACCTTGGCGGAAAATTCGATCCGCCGCTCTGGGAAGAGGTGCGGGAGGTCTACTGGCTTTCCGACGCGCGCCGGGTTTACGCCAACCGGATCGCCCATATTCTCGAAACGCCGCTTCATGGCGGCGCCATTCATGTCGGCGCGCATGTGATCTTCCGAAACGAGAAAGCGCCGAACGATAAAAAGATTCTGCTTTTCGGCGACTCCTTCTCGGCCGTCGGCGCCGATCGCCTCACCGCCCAGCTCGCGGAAACCGCGCGCGAACTTATTTTCGTCTGGTCCGCCAATGTGGATTGGCGCCTCGTCGAACGCGTAAAGCCCGACATTCTCATCACCGAGATCGCCGAACGCTATATGGCGCTCGCCCCCAACGACCGTTTCCGTCTTCGGCTCGCCGAAGCGGCGCAACTCGTCAAGGCGCGTCGCCGCGAAGCGGCGGCGTGGTGGCGCGAGACATGGGCGGCGCGGGCTCAGCGCGCAAAAAAGGGCGCATAGGCTTCGACCGCCTTGCGCCAATCGCTGTCGTCGCGAATCAAATCCGCCAGCGCTTCGCCGCGACGGGTCAGGCGCCGGAAGAGCCAGTCGCTTTCCCTATAGGGACCGGGCCCTTCGATGAATTCGAGGTCGGCTAGACGGTCGAGATCGACGAGAATTTCCGCGCGCGACCTTCTCAAGAGATGAGCGAGTTCGTCGACGGCGAGGAAGAAAGACTCGGGTGGCGAGCGCTGCGCCTCCTCCAGCGCCAGAAGCAGGTTTCTCAATGCTTCGACATCGCCGCCAAATCCATGGGTCATTTCGGGAAGCTCAAAAGGGAAGGCGGAAAGCGATTATTACGAAAAATCTCTCCAAAGGAAAGAACTTCTCCAAGTAGAAGCCGCCGTCGAATGCCTGAATACAGGGCGGCTTGGACGCGCGGCGGCCGGCGAAAGAAAATCAGCGCGGCGGTCTCGGCGAAGGGAAGATAGGATGAATGGCGGCGATTGCGGCGTTTACGCCACAACCCTATCGCCCTCTCAAACGATCCTTGAAAGCGGTTGCTAAGCCACAGCATCCCATCGGGATTTGGCGAAGCGTTCCAGTTTGCCCAGCGTTTGCAGGCCCAGCTCGACTGCGCCGAAACCTTTCGCCTCCTGAAATGCGGCCTCTGTGCTGAGCGCCATCCCCAGCGTCACCTTCGTCGCCCCATCCTGCTCCTCGAAGGACGCCCAGGCGTCGGCATGTTTCGGCCCGTTCTCGCCCCATAGCAGCATATAGGCGATCCTCTCTTCCGGTCGGACCTCGGTAAAGAGGTGGTGGTTCGGGAAGACCGCGCCATCGGGGCCTATCATGTCGAATACCCATTCGCCGCCCGTTCGCAGGTCGATCCTCTGTGTCCGGCAGGAAAACCCATCCGGCCCCCACCATTGCGGCAGCGTCTCGGGGTTCATCCAGGCGTTCCAGACGATGGTTCGCGGCGCCTGTATAACGCGCTGGAGCACCATGGTCCGCCCGGCGACTCCGGCGAGATTGCCCAGCCCCGCGTCGAAGCCCTGTCGGTAGCGGGCTTCCATGTTCTCGGCCAGCGAGGAAAGCTGCACCGTTACGACCAGCCGGCTGCGCTCCTCCGCGCCGGAGAAATCGGCCGTCACCAGCGCCGCCGATTGCGTCACTCCCCCGGACGAGACCACTTCGTAATTCACGCTGCGCAGCGCCGGCTGCAACTCCAGCCAGCCGCACTCACAGCGGACGTCCGGCTGGCCCTCAACCTTGCAGAGCGAGACTTCACGTCCCCCCACTCTTGTGTCGGCCTCCAGAAATTCCGCGCTGACGGACGGCTTGGGGGCAGACCATACCGCCCGCGCCGCCGGAGCGGTCCAAACCTGCCACAGCACGGACAATGGCGCGGCTACGTCCCGCTCGAAGGTCAGCGTCGCAAAGCGGCCTTCCGCATGATCGCGCGCCGCAGCCGTGCCTTCCCGGTCCAAGTTCGATGTCATTCCATGGGCTCCTTCATCGCCTTCATTGCAAATGCCTCCAGCCGGTCGAGTCGGGCTTCCCATATGGCTCGCTGTTCATCGAGCCATGTTCGAACCGGCTCCAGGGCTTCGGGAACGATGGCGCAGGTGCGCACCCGCCCATCCTTGGAGGTGGCGATCAGCCCTACCTCTTCCAGCACCGAAAGGTGCCGCATCACCGTGGGCAGGCGCAGACCAGTGGGGTCCGACAGGTCCGTGACCCGCGCGGGTCCTTCCGAGAGCCGGGTCAGGATCGATCGACGGGTCGGATCGGCCAGGGCATGGAAGAGGAGCGAAAGTTCAGGACAATGCTTAGCCATAATGCTAACTATCATCCAGCGCGTCTGCCGCGCAAGAGAAACTTCGTCAACCTGCTAAGTGTTGCCGGCCTTGCACGCCACGCCGAGAAGCAGTTGGCCGGCCTTGCAGAGCGTTAGAGGGCTATTCCGCTTGTTGAGGACGCGAGGACCCCGCCTCCCAGCGCGATAACATCTACTATTATTGATAATTAAAGAGATAGTGTCACTTTGTGCGTAATCGGCGGTGTTTGGCGGAGAGGGAGGGATTCGAACCCCCGATACAGTTGCCCGTATGCCGCATTTCGAGTGCGGTGCTTTCAACCACTCAGCCACCTCTCCGCAGCGCATCTCGTGGCTGGGCGCGAGATAACACGCGCCCCCGCGCGCAAGCAAGCGCGCAGGCGGCTGCTTTCGATATGAAACAGAGTCGAATCGCTTTAGGCTGCGTTCGACAAATCTCGCGAAGCGGCCGGACCGACTCCCCGTCGTAAACATGTAAGTCGGCGAAGCGACCGCGCCGACATGGCTTGCGGCGCAGTAGTTGTGAATAATCAGTTCTTGTATATACGAAGATTGACATAAGCCGCCGAGGCTGCCACCATCGCGGCATGAGCGCGACGAAAATCTTCAAATCCGGCAACAGCCTCGCGGTGCGTCTCCCAAGGGACATCGCTTTCGAAGAAGGAACAGAAGTCGTGGTGCGCCGGCAAGGCGGGAGCCTCCTCGTCACGCCCCTGCGGCTCGACATGGCGGCGCTGGTGGCGCGCCTGCGCGGGGGGCCGCCGTCGGGCCTCGCGCGACCCGAGTTCAAGCCGCCCAGGCGGCTGCTCGACGGGCATTAGCGAGAGGCCCGCGCATGGCCCGCTATCTTCTCGACACCAATATCATCATGGCCGCGGCGCTCGGCTTTCCCGGCGTGCTGGGCCGGCTCTCGGCGCTGGAAATCGGCGACGTCGCCATATCGGCGATCAGCCTTGGCGAAACGCTCGCCGGCGCGACGGGCGGCGAGAAGAACGCCCGCCTCGTCGAAAACATCGGGCTGATCGCGGAAAATCTCGATATTCTGCCCTTCGACCATGCGGCGGCGGAGGCGTTCGGGCGGCTCATGCGCAAGCTCGACCCCAAACGCCGGCGCATTCTCGACCGGATGATCGCGGCCCAGGCGCTCGCGCAGGGCCTGACCCTCGTCGCCGCGAATAATGAGGATTTCGACGACATCGCCGGTCTTGTCGTGGAGAAATGGGGCTGAACGGCTCTATTCGACATCCTCGATCTTCTCCGGCCCGCCGCCATAGATGCGCTGGGCAAGCGAGGCCTGCATGAATTCGTCGAGGTCGCCGTCGAGCACGTCGGAGGGCGTGCCCGAGGTCGCTCCTGTGCGCAAATCCTTCACGAGCTGATAGGGCTGCAGCACATAGCTACGGATCTGATGACCCCAGCCGATCTCGGTCTTGGAGGCCGCCGCCTTATTGGCCTCCTCTTCGCGCTTTTCGAGCTCCAGCTCATAGAGCCGGGCGCGCAGCATGTTCCAGGCAGTGGCGCGGTTCTTATGCTGGGAGCGCTCCGCCTGGCAGGCGACGACGATTCCCGTGGGCATATGGGTGATGCGGATCGCCGAATCCGTCGTATTGACGTGCTGGCCGCCGGCCCCCGACGATCGGTACGTATCGATCCGGCAATCGGACTCATTGACGTTCACTTCGATCCGGTCGTCCACGACGGGATAGACCCAGACCGAAGCGAAGCTCGTATGCCGCCTTGCGTTGGAGTCGAAAGGCGAGATGCGCACCAGCCGGTGCACGCCCGATTCGGTCTTCGCCCAGCCATGGGCGTTATGGCCCTTGACGAGCAGCGTGCCGGATTTGATGCCGGCTTCTTCCCCCGGCGTCTCCTCGATCACGTCCACCTTGAACTTATGGCGCTCGCCCCAGCGGGCGTACATGCGAAAAAGCATGCGCGCCCAGTCCTGGCTCTCCGTGCCGCCGGCGCCGGAATGGATTTCGATATAGGTGTCGTTGGCGTCGGCCTCGCCCGAAAAGAGCGCCTCGGTCTGGCGCGCGCGGGCTTCTTTGAGTACGGTTTTGAGCCCCTCGACGCCTTCCTTCTCGGTCGCGGGGTCGCCTTCGGCCTCGCCGAGCTCGACGAGCGTCAGCGCATCGTCGAGCTCCCTCTGGAGATGCGAGAGCGCGCCCATCTGCTCTTCGAGCTGGGTGCGTTCGCGCATCACCTTCTGCGCGGCTTCGGGATCGTTCCATAAGGCCGGGTCTTCGGCCCTGACGTTCAGTTCGGCGAGACGCCGCTCGGCGGTATCGACGTCAAAGATGCCTCCTCAGCAGCCCCATGGACTGCTCGATGTCGGCTTTCAGCGCAAGCGGTTCAGCGCGCATTTCTTTCCCATTTTCAGTCGGCGCAGGAAGTTCCCGCCGGATTCGGCGCGGAAAGTAGGCGGCGCGCGCGCGCGTGTAAACCCTCGCGGAAAGGCCCCTAAAAACTCCTGTCGGCGGGCCGGTCCCGGCGCTCCGGGGGGGCCTCCTTGTGATCATCGCTCTCTGGCGCGCCCGCGAGCCCCATGCGGCGCATCAGAAACAGCATGGCGACCGAGGCGAGGACGCAGAGGATGGTGGCGTAAAGCGAGCCATTGTCCTCTTCGGTGAACGCCAGATTTTTGGTGTTCATGCCGAAATAGCCGGTCACGAAAGTCGCCGGCAGCAGCAGCATGGTGGTCACGGTGAGCGCATAGAGACGATCATTGGTCTCGAGGCTCAGCATGGCGTTCAACTCGTCCTGGAGGAGGCGCGCCCGCTCCTGCAAGCTCGTCACGTCCTGCCCGAGGGCGCTCGCATGTTGCGCGAGCCGGGACGCCGTCGCGCGCAAATCGTCGTCGCGCAGATCGTCCTCTTCCTCCTCGATGTCTTCGAGCCGGGCGATCGTCGTCGTCAGGCCGCTGATCTGGCGCGCCAGCCGCACGGCGTCGCGGCGGGTCGCGCCGAGGGCCGCGCGCGCCTGACGGGCGCGCTGGTCGATGATGCGGTCCTCGACGCGATCGAAGGCGGCGCCGATCTCCTGCGCGATGCGCGCCAGACCGTCGATGAGCGTGTGGATCAGCATTTCGAAGAGGGCGAGAGGCGTTGTAACCGGCGCGCCGCGCGAGATCATGATCCGCGTCGCCTCAATGCTCATCATCGGCAACCGCCGGGCGCTGACGAAAAAGCTTTCGCCGCAGGCGAAGCGGACATAGTCGGTCCGGGACGTGCGCCCCGAAAGATCCCGCTCGTGATCGAGCAGCGCGCCGCTCACGACCCCGTCCGAATAGGCGAGATATTGGTGGTCGACCGGCTCGCAAAGCGATTTGCGCGCCTCTTCCGACAAAGCCGAAATGCGCGAGATGAGCGGCCGCGCGCGCACGTCGGTCAGATCCATATGCAGCCAGAGAAAGCCTTCCTCGGGCGCGTCGCCCCCCTCTGTGAGACGGTCGAAATCCTCGATCGTTCCGGCTTCGACGCCGCCGGCGGGGTTGAAGCGCAAGAGCCACAGACAGCCGGGAATGCCGGGCTGCGGCGGCAGTTTCAAATGGTGGAAAGTCATGGCGTCGCTCGGCGGAGACTGCGTGAAAAAATAACAGCCGGCGCAGTCATGACAGTATTATGACGCCTTGCGCCCCTCAGTCTTCCGAGAGCCGTGTCCGGCCGGGCCCATGCGGCTCGACGAGCGCGCCGAAGTCATGCGGCTCCTTGCGGGCGCGCCTTAACGCCGCGTCGAGAAAGCCGGCGAAGGCGTCGATGTCGTCCTCATGGGTGCGATGATTGATGATCGCCGCGCGGATCGCCGGAACGCCGTCGAGGATGGTGAGCGAAGGCGCCGCCTCGCCCCGCTCATGCAGCTCCATGACGATTTCGCGCGCGAGCGACCCGTCTTCGTCGTCCTTGACCCCGAAGCAGACGATGTTGAGCGCGACCGGCGCGCGCATGACGAAATTGCCGGACGCTTCGATCCAGGCTTCGAGCCGCTTGGCCATGCGGCAGGTCTGTTCGATGCATTCGCCGAGCCGCTTGGCGCCGAAGGTCTCGATGGTGAACCAGGTCTTGAGCGCCCGAAAGCCGCGCGACAAATCCGCGCCGAGGTCGCAGGGCCAGGTGTCGCCGGCCGCAAGTCCCCGCGGCGCGCGGGTAAGATAGGCGGCGTTGGCGGCGAAGGCGCGCTTATGCGCCTCCTTGTCGCGCACCAGGAAAAAGCCCGCGTCATAGGGGACATGCAGCCATTTATGGAAATCGAAGGCGATGCTGTCGGCGCGCTCCAGCCCTTTGACGAGCGGCTTCAGGGCCGGCGAGAGCGCCGCGAGCGCTCCGAAGGCGCCGTCGATATGGAACCACAAATCTTCGCTATGGGCGACGTCGGCCAGCCGGTCGAGCGGATCGATGGCGCCGGTGTCGACCGCCCCGGCCGTGCCGACGATGAGAAAGGGCTTGAAGCCCGCCGCCCTGTCCGCCGCGATGGCGCGGCGCAGATCGCCGATCTTGATGGCGCGGCGCGCGTCGGAGGGAATGAGCCGCAGATGGCGGGAGCCGAGCCCCGCGAGCTCCATCGCCTGGCGCACGCAATTATGCGCCTCGCGCGAGGCGTAGGCGATGAGCTGGCCTTCGAGCGCGCAAAGCCCATTGAGCCGCACGTCCTTCTCGCCATAGGCCTGGTCGCGGGCGACGAGCAGCGACAGGAAATTGGCGATCGAGGTTCCGGTGACGAAAATGCCGGAGGAATCCGCCGGAAAGCCGAAGGCCTGCGCCATCCAGGCGGCGATCTGCCGCTCGACGTCGATGGCGATATGGTTGCGCCCGCCGCAATTGGAATTCATGCCGGCGGCGAGCATTTCCGCGATCATGCCGGCGGGCGTGCCCGCGCCCTGCGCCCAGCCCATGAACATCGGATGGGTGTTGCCGGTGGCGTAGGGCTTGATGTAGCGGTCGAAATCTTCGAGCACCGCCGACAGATCGCGCCCCTCTTGCGGGAGATCGCGCTTGAAGCGCGCCCGCGCCTCCTCGCTCGGCTCGGTCCAGACCGGGCGCTCGCGGATCGCGCGCAGATAGTCGATCATCATGTCGAGCGCGCGATGGCTCTCGGCGCGAAATTCGTCCCAGTCGTGAGGGTCGAGATCGACCGGCATAGAAAGAGCCTCGCGCGCCGGCGGTTGGGGGAAAGGCGCGACTTGATGGCGCCGCACTGCAGCGGCTTTCCGCCCCCAGCACATAGCCGGCTTTGGCCGCCGGGCGCAACTCGCCTTAATTTTCGATAGTTACGCTGACAGCGCCAACCCCTTCGACCTCGCCCTCGGCGCGGTCGCCCGGCAGGAGCGGGCCGACGCCCGACGGCGTGCCGGTGAAGATGAGATCGCCCGGGGCGAGCGCGACGAAGCGCGACAGCACTGAGACGATCTCGGCGACGCCGAGAATCATATCGGAAAGGTCGCCCTGCTGGCGCGGCGCGCCATTGACCGAAAGGGCGATGCGCCCGCGCGCCGGATGGCCGATCTCGGCCGCCGGGCGGATCGCGCCGATGGGCGCGGAATTGTCGAAGCCTTTCGACATGTCCCAGGGGAGCCCCGCGGCGCGCGCCGCCGCCTGCAGATCGCGTCGCGTCAAATCGACGCCGGCGGCATAGCCGAAAACATGGCTGAGAGCCTCGTCCGCCGGAATGTCGGCCCCGCCGCCGCCGAGCGCCGCCACAAGCTCGATCTCGTGATGGAGATTTTGCGTGAGGCTCGGATAGGGAATCGCCCCGCCGCTCTCGACCAAGGCGTCGGCGGGCTTGGCGAAGAAGAAGGGCGGGGGCTCCTTCTCGCTGCCTTGCCCTTGGTCCTGCGCCTTGCGCATCTCGCGGGCGTGGGCGGCGTAATTCAGCCCGACGCAGAAAATGCGGCGCACGGGAAAGCGCCGCGATTCCTTCGCGATGGCGACGCTCGGCCGAGTCGGGGCGGCGAAAACATAGTCGGCGTTCATTTCAAATCTCCAAGACCTGCTTCCTATAGAGCGTCCAGCCGCGTTTGGCGCTATTCTCGCGCCCTGAGAGCGTTTTCCGCCAAAAAACGGGCGCCGGGGCGGCGTAGAAAACGCGTGATCGATAACCAGAGCGGCCCATGGACCTATTGGACGCCGAAAGCGACGCCTTCGCCGCCGCCCTCGCCTTCGGCGAAATCGGCCTCGCGTTTCTCGATGACGACCTCGCCGTCGTGCGCCGCATCGGGCGCCTGAGCGACTGGCTGCCGCGTGAGGGAGAGTCCGCCTGCGCCTCGCCTTTCCTGCTCAATATGGAGGAAAAACTGGCGTCCTTGCGCGCCGAAAACGGCGAAATCCTGTTTCCCTGCCTGCGCATGCCCGCGAAAACGCAGGCGCGCGCCAATATCTCTATCCGCTATAGCGCGGAAAAGCGGCGCTATCTCGTCATCACCACGCCGGCCCATGGCGCCGACCTCGTCGACCGGCTGTTCGCGCCCGAGCGGCGCGAACAAAGACTGCTGCAGCAGCAGGCGGAGGCGGCGGCCGCGCGGCTGCGCGTCGCCGACGCGCTGTATCGCGACATCGTCGAATCCTCCGAATTTTTCGTCCTGCGCTTCGGCGTCGATCTGAATGTCGTCTTCGCCAACCGCCGCGCCGCGGCATTCCTCGGCCTGCCGCAGGACGCGCTCATCGGCCGCCCCGTCGGCGATCTCTTTCCGCCGCTCGGCCTCGACGATCCCTGGCGCATCGAGGTCGCGGCGCAGGGCGCCGCCAATTTCGAGATGGCGGCGCATGACGCCGAAGGCGCGCTCCGCTGGCTCGGCTGGAGCGTGCATTTCCTCGGGGCGGAAGGCGGCGGCGAATTTCAGGCCGTCGCCCGCGACGCGACCGCCTCGCGCCTGTTGCGGATCGAACGCGGCAAGGCGCGCGAGGAGGCGCGCGCGGCGGAGCTCGCCAATGAGCGGCTGCGCATCGCCCATGATCTGCACGATACGCTCGTGCGCTCGATCGTGGCGATGATCGCGCAGACGCGCCTTATCGCCAAGACGACCGGCGACGAGAAGACGAAAGCCGCGCTGCGCGAACTCGAGTCGCAGGGCCGCGAAGGACTGCGGGAGGCGCGCGAGGCGATCGAACGCATACGCGTCTCGCGCCGCGAGGAAGATGATTTGCGCGTCATCGTCGCGCAATTCGCCGCGCGGCGCGGCGACGAAACGATGAAGATCGAGTCCGAATTCAACTTTGGGGAACGCGAATTGCCGCGCGACGCGGAAGAACTCTTCGCGCAAGTGCTGCGCGAAGCCTTGCGCAACGTCGAACTGCATTCGGGCGCGCAGCGCGTCCGCATCTCGTTCATGCGGGAAGAGCGGGCGGCGCGGCTCATCGTCTGGGACGACGGCGTGGGCTTCGATCCCGACGCCGCGACGCCCGGGCATTTCGGGGTCGACGGCATGCTGGAGCGGGCGCGCGGCGCCGGGGCGACGCTCACGATCGACAGCGCGCGGGGAGGCGGAACGCTTGTGACGCTCGTCGCGCCGCTGCCCGATTAATCGTACGTATCCCGACCCATTCGTTCGTTGGACGCGTCATTCCGGGCAGGCCGAAGGCCTGACCGGGAAACCAGAGCCGATCCAACAACGCTGCCTTTGCTCCGGATTTCCGATCGCGCGTCGCGCGTCGGGAATGACATCCAAACTATGCGAGCGGATTTCCTATCAGTCGAAATCGGCGGGTTCGAAACTGCGGAGCGTGCCGCAGAATTCGCAGGTGACGCCGATGCGCCCATCGTCGCCCACCATGTCGCCGCGCTCCTGCGGCGAGAAGCTTTTCAGCAATTTCTCGATGCGCTCGTTGGAACAGCGACAGAATTCCGCGACCGCGCGCTCGGCGAAGACCTTGACGCCGCGCTCGTGGAACAGGCGATAGAGCAGCCGCTCGCCCGAAAGCGCCGGATCGACGAGTTCATGATCTTCGAGCGTCGCGGCGAGCGCCTGTCCTTCCGTCCAATGGTCGTTTTCCGCCTCTTCTTCCAAGAGCCCTTCCGGCGCGCCGCCGCCCGGCGCGTCTCCCGGCGGCAGATCGCGCATGCGCGCGCCGCCAGTCGGAAGATATTGCAGCAGCAGCCCGCCGGCGCGCCAACTCCTTCCCTGCGGCGTGACGCTTTCCGCCACCGCGAGGCGCACGAAGGAAGGTATCTGCTCCGACTGGCGGAAATAAATATGCGCCGCCTCGGCAAGGCTCTCGCCTTCCAGAGGCACGACGCCCTGATAGCGCGCGGCGTCCTCCTCGCGCTCGATGGTGAGGGCGAGATGGCCGCGCCCGAACAGCGCCGCGGGCGAGGCGTCGCGCAGCTTCTCGACGCGCTCGAGGTCGAAGCGCGCGAAGCCGCGCAGCTTTCCCGGCGCGTCGTAATCGACGACGAGCATGTCCACGGGGCCGTCGCTGCGCGTCTGCAATTGGAAGCGGCCGTGGGATTCGAGGATCGAACCGAGGAGCGCCGCGAGCGCGACGGCCTCCCCAAGCAGACGCGCGACCTGCGGCGGATAGGGGTAATGGCTCAGAATGGAATCGACCGTGGGTCCGAGGCGCGCGAGCCGGCCGCGCAGATCGAGCGGCTCGACCGCGAAGGGCAGCACCCGGTCGTCTTCGGACGTCGAGGCGGCGGGCCGGCTTGGCGCCGGCGCGTCGCGGCGCGCCATCACGCCTGCCCCGGCGCGAGGCACCAGCAGAGCACGCCCTTCTGGACGTGCAGCCGGTTTTCGGCTTCATCGAAGACGACCGACTGCGGCCCGTCGATCACCTCCTCCGTGACCTCCTCGCCCCGATGCGCCGGCAGGCAATGCATGAAGACCGCATGTTTCGCGGCGGCGCGCATCAGCTTGGCGTCGACCTGATAGGGCGCGAGCGCGGCGCGGCGGAACTCTTCGTCGGCGTCGCCCATCGACACCCAGCAGTCGGTAATGACGGCGTCCGCGCCCGCGACCGCCTCATAGGCGTCGCGCATGAGATTGACCGCCGCGCCATTGGCCTTCGCCCAGGCGACGATCTCCGCCGATGGCGCAAGCTCGGCCGGCGTCGCGACATTGATGGTGAATCCGAGCCGCGCCGCCGCGTGAATCCAGCTCGCAAGCACATTATTGGCGTCGCCGCTCCAGGCGACCGTGCGGCCCTCGATCGGCCCGAGGCGCTCCTCGAAGGTCAGCACATCCGCCATCACCTGGCAGGGATGCGAGAATTTGGTGAGGCCGTTGATGACGGGGATCGTCGCGTAACGCCCGAGATCGACAAGATCGTCATGCGAGAGAATGCGGATCATGATCGCGTCGAGGAAGCGCGACAGGACGCGCGCCGTGTCGGCGATGGTCTCGCCGCGCCCGAGCTGCATTTCGGCGCCCGTCAGCATGATGGTCTCGCCGCCAAGATCGCGCATGGCGACGTCGAAAGAGACTCGCGTGCGGGTCGAAGGCTTGTCGAACACCATGCCGAGATATTTGCCCGCGAGCGGGCGCTCTTGCGGCTCGACGCCTTTGACGCGGCGCGCCTTCAGGGATCTGGCGATCTCCAGAATGCGGCGCAGCTCTTCGCCGGAATGATCGGAGAGATCGAGAAAGGAGCGCGGACGCGTCACCGAATGCGCGGTCATCACGCCGCTCCCACTTTCTCGGCCGGGGCGGCGAGGCGCGCGCAAGCGGCCGAGAGCCGGGACACGGCCTCGGCGATGTCGGCTTCGTCGATGATGAGCGGCGGCAGCAGGCGCACGACATTGTCGCCGGCGAGCACGGTCAAGAGCCCCTGCGCGCGGGCGGCCGCCGCGAAATCGCCGTTGGGGATGCGCGTCTTGAGCCCGAACATCAAGCCTTCGCCGCGCACCTCCTCGATGATCGCCGGATAGCGGTCTTCAAGCTCGGCGAGCCTTTGCCGCAACAGCGCGCCAAGGCGCGCGACGCGCGCGAGGAAGCCCTCGCCCAGCACGATGTCGAGCACCGCCGCGCCGACCGACGCCGCCAGCGGATTGCCGCCGAAAGTGGAGCCATGCGCGCCGAGCGTCATCCCCTTGGCCGCTTCGCGCGTCGAAAGACAGGCGCCGATCGGAAAGCCGCCGCCAAGTCCCTTGGCGAGCGCGGCGATGTCGGGCGCGACGCCAGCATGTTCGCAGGCGAGGAATGTGCCGGCGCGGCCGACGCCGCATTGAACCTCGTCGAAAACGAGCAGCAGGCCGCGCGCGTCGCAGAGCGCGCGCAACTTCGTCAGAAAGGCGGCGGAAAAGACGCGCAAGCCGCCTTCGCCCTGGATCGGCTCCAGCAGGACGCCCGCCGTTTCATTCGTGATCGCGGCTTCGACCGCCTCGAAGTCGCCGAAGGGAACCTGGTCGAAGCCCTCGAGCGGCGGACCGAAGCCTTCGAGATATTTGGCGTTGCCGCCGGCGGCGATGGTCGCAAGCGTGCGGCCGTGAAAGGCGCCCTCGAAGGTGATCAGCCGATAGCGCTCGGGCTGGCCGTTCGCCGCATGATATTTCCGCGCGGTCTTGATCGCGCATTCCACGGCCTCGGCGCCGGAATTAACGAAGAAGACAAGATCGGCGAATGTCGCCGTGCAGAGACGCTCGGCGAGACGCTCCGCCTGAGGGATGCGATAGAGATTGGAGACGTGCCAGGGGGACTCGGCGGCGCGCTTCAAAGCCTCGACGAGATGCGGATGATTATGGCCGAGCGACAGCACGGCGACTCCCGCGCCGAAATCGAGATAGCGGTCGCCGTTCTCGGCGGTCAGCCACGCGCCTTCTCCGCGCGTGAAGGCGAGATCGGCCCGCGCATAGGTCGGAAACAGCGCTGACGTCAAAAGTCCTGCTCCATCAGGCCCGCCGCCGCAGGGGCCAGAAAAACAAAGCGCCGCCTTTTTAGGGCGGCAGTTCAAGACGGGATTTTAAGCTTGCGGCGCGGCGCGGTCAAATCCATGGCGGGCCGTGGTTTGTCGGCGGCGAACCGCGGCGGCAAGCGAGGCTTTGGAGAAGATAAAAATGAGTCTCATGGGCGCCGCCCACAGCGAAAGACTGTTGAGAACCCCCTCTTGCGCTTGCCAGCGGGACTCTCGCGTGATTCAAAATAAATCCATGAGTTTTTAGTGAGCGCCCGCGGCGTGGGTTGGGGCGCGTTCTCTCGAGTGTTGATGCGCGTTTCATCGCCGCTGCGCCTAAACGCCAGCGCTGCGGTCGGGGAAAGACTCCGATCCGCGCTCGACCCGATGGAGGGGAGAATCCAATGTCATGGACCGACGAACGCGTCGAACTGCTGCGCAAACTGTGGACCGACGGCTTGAGCGCAAGCCAGGTGGCCGCTGAACTTGGACCCGGCATCACGCGCAACGCCGTGATCGGCAAGATTCATCGCCTGGGACTCGCCGAGCGGGCGAAGACGGCGGCGGCGCCACGGCCGCGCGCGGCCAAACCGCCGCGTCAGAACCAGGCGCGCATGAACGGCGCGCCCACGCATGGCAATCTCGCTTTGGCCTTCGCGCCGCACGCCCTCGCCGCGCCCCGCGTTGCGCGGGAGGAGGAAGTGGTCATCCCCATTTCGGAGCGCGTGACGCTGATGGAGCTGCGCGAGTCCATGTGCCGCTGGCCGATGGGCGATCCGACGACGCCGGAATTTCGTTTCTGCGGCGGCAAGGCGACGGTCGGCGGCGGACCCTACTGCGGCTATCATGCGCGGGTCGCCTATCAGCCGGCGCAGGACAGACGCCGCGCGCGCGATCAATTGCGGGCGCAACGCTACGCGTGATGCGCGGCGCGTCGCGCCGTCTACGCGCGAACGGCTCGGCGGCGTTCGCGATGCGTAACGAACGTCATGGATGTCGCTCAGGATTTCCGCTCGGGACTGCGCCTCGGCGGGAATGACGCCAAGCGCATGGATCAATCAGATCCGTATCAGTCGTGTCCGAAAGTCTCGTCGAAGGAATAGCCGGCGCCGCGCACGGTGCGGATCGGATCCTTTTCGCGGCCGCGGATCAGCGCCTTGCGGAGCCGGCCGACATGCACGTCGACCGTGCGCTCGTCGATCTCCGCCGACATGCCCCAGACGCTGTCGAGAAGCTGCGCGCGGGTGAAGACGCGGCCGGGCTTCTCCATGAAATATTCGAGCAGCCGGAATTCGGTCGGGCCGAGATGGATTTCACGCCCGCCGCGCCGCACGCGGCGCGTGTCGCGGTCGAGGTCAATGTCGCCGAGCGTGAGCTTAGACGCGACGCGCTCGGGACGGGCGCGACGCAGCAGCGCCCGCACCCGCGCCATGAGCTCTGGCGTCGAGAAGGGCTTGACGACGTAATCGTCGGCTCCGACCGAGAGGCCGCGCACGCGCTCCCCTTCCTCGCCGCGAGCGGTGAGCATGATCACCGGCATGTCCCTCGCGCTGTCGCGCGCGCGCAGGCGCCGGCAAATCTCCAGGCCGGAGACGCCCGGCAGCATCCAGTCCAGAATAACAAGATCGGGCGGCGACTCGGCGAGCCGCAGCTCCGCTTCGTCGCCATTGTCGACATGCTCGACCTGATAGCCTTCCGCCTCCAAATTATAGACCAGCAGCGTCGCGAGCGAGGTCTCGTCCTCGACGAGGAGAATGCGCGGCGCGCGATCGCCTTTCCCGTTCCGCTGAAGGACTGCGGAAGTCGTTTCGTTCATTGCGCCGCCTCGTCCTTGACCCCGAAGTCAGGTGCGCGCGATTTGGGCCGCTCCACCGGCATCGCCTCTCCGGTGACGAGATAGACGACAGTCTCGGAAATATTCGTGGTGTGGTCGCCGATCCGCTCGAGATTTTTCGAGCAGAACAGAAGATGCGTGCAAAAGGAGATGTTGCGCGGGTCCTCCATCATGAAGGTGAGGAGGTCGCGAAACACCGAATCCTCGAGCGCGTCGAGATCGGTGTCGTTTTCCCAGACCGCGCGCGCCCGCTCGGTGTCGCGCAGCGCATAGGCGTCGAGCGCGTCCTTCAATTGCATGGCGGCGATTTCGTGCATCGACTTGAGGCCGACGATGGCGCGCGGCACGCGCGCCTCCGAGGCGATCTTCAGCGTGCGTTTGGCGATGTTCTTGGCGAGATCGCCGACCCGCTCTATGTCGCCGGAGATGCGGATCGCGGCGATGCATTCGCGCAGATCCACCGCGAGCGGCTGGCGCCGCGCGATGGTGAGAATGGCGTTCTCCTCGATCTCGCGCTGCAGCGCGTCGAGCCGCGGGTCGCTGGAGACGACGCGATGGGCGAGATCGATGTCGAAGGCCGACAGCGCGTCCATGGCCTCGGCCAGCATCTTCTCCGCGACGCCGCCCATTTCGGCGATGCGCCGGCCGAGGGCTTCGAGGTCACGGTCATAGGATTTGACGATATGGTCGCTCATGAGCGCCGTCCTTGGATCGCTGGTTAGCCGAAACGGCCGGTGATATAGTCGAGCGTGCGCTTTTCTTGCGGCTTGTTGAACACGTCGTCGGTCTCACCGAATTCGACAAGCTCGCCGAGATACATGAAAGCGGTATAGTCGGAGACGCGCACCGCCTGCTGCATGTTGTGCGTGACGATCGCGATGGTGTAGCGGGAAGACAATTCGTCGATCAGCTCCTCGACCTTCGCCGTCGAGATCGGATCGAGCGCAGAACACGGTTCATCGAACAGAATAATCTCAGGCTGCACCGCCACGCTGCGGGCGATGCACAGGCGCTGTTGCTGGCCGCCGGAAAGACCGAGTCCGCTGGTCTGGAGCTTGTCCTTCACCTCATCCCACAAGGCGGCGCCGCGCAGCGCGGCCTCGACGCGGGCGTCCATGTCGGCGCGCGGCAGCTTCTCGTAGAGCCGGATGCCGAAAGCGATGTTTTCGTAGATCGACATCGGAAAGGGCGTCGGCTTTTGAAAGATCATGCCCACCCGGGAGCGCAACGCGTTGAGGTCGATCGCCGGATCGAGAATATTTTCGCCGTCGAGCAGCACCTCGCCTTCGGCGCGCTGGCCGGGATAGAGATCGTACATGCGGTTCAGGACGCGCAGCAGCGTGGACTTGCCGCAGCCCGACGGGCCGATGAAAGACGTCACCTTATTCGTGTATAGCGGCATGGTGACGTTTTTGAGCGAATGCGACTCGCCGTAGTAGAAGTCGAGATTGCGCATCGAGACTTTGGTCAGCGGTTCCTTTACCTGGGCGATTTGAGCAGCGGCGTTCATTTCGATTTCCTCCGCCCGGCGCTGAGGGCGCGGGCCGCGATCGAGAGAGCGAGAACAGCGACGGTGATGAGCAGCGCGCCCGTCCAGGCGAGTTGCTGCCAGTCCTTGTATGGCGAGAGCGCGAACTGGAAGATGACGACAGGCAGGCTCGCCATCGGCGCGGCGAGGTCGCTGCTCCAGAACTGGTTGTTGAGGGCGGTGAACAGGAGCGGCGCGGTCTCGCCGGAGACGCGCGCGATGGCGAGCAACACGCCGGTGACAAGGCCGGCCTTGGCGGCGCGATAAGCGACCTTGCCGACGACATGGGAGCGCGGCGCGCCGAGCGCCGAAGCCGCTTCGCGCATCGACCCCGGCACCAGCAGCAGCATGTCCTCGGTAGTGCGCACGACGACGGGAACCACCAGCAAGGCCAGCGCCACGGCGCCCGAGATCGCCGAGAAATGCCCGATCGGGTGAACGAGGATCGTATAGACGAAGAGACCGACGACGATCGAGGGCGCGCTGAGCAGAATGTCGTTGATGAAGCGCACAACCACCGTCAGCTTCGTATAGCGTCCATATTCCGCCATGTAAGTGCCGGCCAGCATGCCGAGCGGCGTGCCGATCGCGACGCCGATGAGCGTCATGACGAGCGATCCGGCGATGGCGTTGAGCAGGCCGCCGTCCATGCCCGGCGGCGGCGTCATTTGGGTGAAGACGGCGGGCGAGAGGCCGCGCACGCCCTCATAGACGAGCGAAGCGAGGATCAGGAACAACCAGAACAGGCCGAACACCGCCGCCACCCAGCACAGGGTGATGGAGATGGAGTTGGCGCTGCGGCGTGAGGCGTAAAGCGACATGACTTCGATCTTTCTCACGCTGCCTTCCGCTCGATCCGCATCAGCATGTAGCGCGCGAAAGCGAGGACGATGAAGGTGATGACGAAGAGGATGAGGCCGAGTTCGATCAGCGCCGATGTGTAGAGGTCGCCGACCGCCTCGGTGAATTCATTGGCGATGGTCGCGGAAATGGTCGTGCCCGGCGCGAGCAGCGAGCCTGATATCTTATGCGCATTGCCGATGACGAAGGTGACCGCCATCGTCTCGCCGAGCGCGCGGCCAAGACCCAGCATCACCCCGCCGATGACGCCGACGCGCGTGTAAGGCATGACAACGTAGCGCATCACTTCCCACGTCGTCGAGCCGATGCCCCAGGCCGCCTCCTTCAGCACCGGAGGCACGGTTTCGAACACGTCGCGCGAGATCGACGCGATGAAGGGCAGGACCATGATGGCGAGGATGAAGCCCGCCGTCAGCGTGCCGATGCCATAGGGCGGCCCGGCGAAAAGCGTCGAGAAGATCGGAATGTCGCCGAAGGCCGAGATCAGCGCCGGCTGCACATGCTGCTGCAGGAAGGGCGCGAGCACGAAGAGGCCCCAGATGCCGTAGATGATCGAGGGGATGCCGGCGAGCAGTTCGATCGCCGTGCCGATCGGCCGGCGCAGCGAATAGGGGCAAAGCTCGGTCAGGAAGATCGCGATCCCAAGGCCCACGGGCACGGCGATCAGCATGGCGATGACGGAGGTGAGCACCGTGCCGTAGATCGCCGGCAGCGCGCCGAAATTCTCGGTGACGGGATTCCAGGATTGCGAGACGAGGAAGCCGATGCCGAACGTCTTCATCGCCGGCCAGGAGCCGTAAACGAGCGAGATGATCACGCCGCCGAGGATGACGAGCACGATCACCGCCGAGGCGCGGGTGACCTGCAGAAACACCCGGTCGACGAGAGCCAGCCGGCCGAGGACGCGCGTTCGATCCACCGCGACGATGGGCGACGCCGATTGCTCCAGAACAATATCCGACATGTGCGAATCCGCCTCCTGCCCGGCTCCATTGGCTTCGCGCCGGTTCGGTTCGATCGAGAACATCCGCTCCACTCCCGACGCCGGGCTTTCCGTCGAGCGGCGCCTTTCGCGCGCTTTCCGATCGGACCGACATCATCCGATCGACCAGAAATCCCTCCAGATCGATCAGCCTGAGCAAGTTCCGAAAAAGTCTGTCAACTTTTTTGAGAAACTTGCTCCGGCCAGTTCCGGCGGCCGCTGAAGCCGCCGCCGGAAAATCGATCATTCGCGCGGCGCGCGCGCCGCATCAGTGCGACAGAGGCTTGCCGTCCGCGCCCTTCACGCCGGCCCAGCTCTTCTTGATGAGTTCGACCACCGGCTTGGGCATGGGAATATAGTCGAGCTCTTCCGCGGCCTTGCCGCCATTGGCGAAGGCCCAGGCGAAGAATTTCAGCGCCTCTGCCGTCGCGGCTTCGTCCTTGGGCTCCTTGGGGAGAAGGATGAAGGTCGCCGCAGTGATCGGCCAGGACTTGGCGCCGGGCTCATTGGTGAGGATTTCGTAGAAGCCCTCGGCATGCGCCCAGTCGGCGCCCGCCGCCGCGGACTGGAAGGACTCGCTGTTCGGCGCGACGACCTTGCCGTCCTTGTTGATCATCTTCGTATAGGTCAGCTTGTTCTGCTTGGCGTAGGCGTATTCGACATAGCCGAGCGCGCCCTTGGTGTTGGCGACGTTGTTGGCCACGCCCTCATTGCCCTTGGCGCCGATGCCCACCGGCCATTCGACCGAAGTGTTCTCGCCGACCTTGGTCTTCCATTCGTCGGAAACCTTCGAAAGATAGTTCGTGAAATTGAAGGTGGTTCCCGAACCGTCCGAACGATGCACGACGACGATGGGCTGCGACGGCAATTTCGCCTTGGGATTGAGCTTCTTGATCGCCGGATCGTCCCACTTGTCGATTTCGCCGAGGAAGATCTTGGCGAGCGTCGTCCCGTCGAGCGTCAGATCGCCGCCGACGATCCCTTGGAGATTGATCACCGGCACGATGCCGCCGATCACCTGCGGCCATTGGATGAGGCCGGAAGCGGCGAGATCTTCGGATTTGAGCGGCTGGTCGCTCGCCCCGAAAGTGACGGTGCGCGCCTTGATCTGCTTGATGCCGCCTCCGGAACCAATCGACTGATAATTAAGGCCGTTCCCGGTTTCCTTCCGATACGAATCCGCCCATTTCGCATAGATCGGATAGGGGAAGGTCGCCCCCGCGCCGGAAATATCCAGCGCGTTCGCCACGCCCGCCATAACGGCGAGAGCGAGCGCTGCGCCAACGCCGCGCTTGAAGATCGTCGAGAGCATTTGAAGGTCTCTTTTCAGCTCGAGAATGGATGCGCGATGCGCCCCGCGCCATCGCGAGGCGGAAACTAGCGGCTCGACAATAGGGTTTTGTGACGTTTACATTACAATAATATGACAGAAATTCTTATTTTAATTCAATGTGTCATATCAATCTGTCATATGACGTCGCCGGCAGGCAGAACCACCCGAAAAAGCGTCCCCTCGCCAAGCGCGGATTCAATCGACAGGCGCCCGCGATGGCGCAGCACGATATGCTTGACGATGGCGAGGCCAAGACCCGTGCCGCCCTTCGCGCGGCTCTTGCCGGCGTCGACCCGGTAGAAGCGCTCGGTGAGCCGGGGAATATGCTCGGGCGCGACGCCGGGGCCATGATCCCGCACCGTTAGATGAACGAGGGCGCCCTTGCGCGAGAGCGCGATCTCGACCGATTTCTTCGTCGCGTCGTCGCCGCATCCATATTTCAGCGCGTTCTCGACGAGATTTTCGACGACGCGCGCCAATTCGTCGCGATCGCCCGGCGCGACGACATTGGGGGCAAGATCGAGATGGATCGTCATCCCATTGTCTTCCGCCATTTGCGAGAGCGTGTCGACGATATGCGCGACGAGAAGCGTGAGATCGACCGGCGTCGCCGGACGAACATGCATGTGCTGCTCGATGCGGGAGAGCGACAGAAGATCGTCGACGAGGCGCGCCATGCGCTGCGCCTGCTCGCGCATGATGCCGAGGAATTTTTCGCGCGTCGCGGCGTCGTCGCGCGCCGGGCCCTGCAATGTTTCGACGAAGCCGAGGAGCGAGGCGAGCGGCGTGCGCAATTCATGGCTGGCGTTGGCGACGAAATCGACGCGCATGCGTTCGACGCGCCGGGACTCGGTCAGATCGCGCAGGCTGATCATGGCGATCGCGTCCAACCCCTCGATCTCGACCGGCGCAATATGCGCTTCGAACCAGCATTCGACCGGGAGTCGCTCGACCCAGACGGTTTTTTCCGCCTCGCCCCCGGCGAGCACCCGCGCCACGGCGTCGAGCATGTCGGGCGAACGCAGGCTGCGCGACAAGGGTTCGTCGAGGCGCACGGCGGGCGCCAAGGCCTGCGCGGCGGCGTTGGCGGCGGCGACGCGCGTCTCCGCGTCGATGAGGAAAATCGGTTCGGGCAGAGCGTTGATCGCCGCCGCGAGGAGATCTATCGCCTGCTCGCGCCATGTCGGCTTTTGCGTCACCATCGGCATTGAGGCTTGCCCTGCGCGTCGCTCAATTCGAACGTTCTTCCATAATGCGCGTGATCGTTTCGCGCAGCGACGCCCAGCGGCGCGCGCCCTCATCCGCGCCCAGAACCGCGAGCGCGACGACGAATGGAATAAAGTAATAAATCACCCGGAACAGGAGAAGCGAGGCCAGCACGCTTTCCTGCGACGCCCCCGATAGGGCGTGCAGCATGGTCGCCTCGAAAACGCCGATGCCGCCCGGCGCATGGCTGATGACGCCGAGGATGCAGGCGACGATATAGACCGCGACGAAGGGCATGAAGCTGAGCTCCACCCCCTGTGGCAGCAGCACGTAAAGCGCGCCGGCCGCGCAACAGAGATCGGCGACGCCAAGCGCGAGCTGCGCGAGCGTCGGCGCGAGGCCGGGCAGATCGAGAACATGGCCGCGCAGACGGATGAGCCGGCGCTCGACCGTCACCCAGAGAAGATAAAAGGCGACGCCCGCGAGAACGAGAATGCCGAGCCCGACATGGACAAAAGCCGGCGCGCCGTCGAGCGCGGCGAGCGCGCCGGCGCCGTAAACGAAGCCGACGCCCATCATCAGCGCCATGCCGAGCCAGAAGGTGATGCCCGCGAAAATCGTGATGTTCGCCACCTGCAGCGCGGTGACGGCGACGCGCGAATAGATCCAGTAGCGAACCGCCGCGCCGGTGACGAGCGGGAAGCCGAGATTGAAGGAAATGGCGTAGCTCGCGAAGGAGGCGAGCGCGGCGACGCGATAAGGCGCCCGGGCGCGCGTCTGATGCAAGGCGACGACGTCGTAGCCGGTGAGGAAGAAATAGGAGAGCGCGGAGAGCGCAAGCGCGGAGAAAATCTGGCGAAAGCTCGTCGCGCGAAAAGCGCCGGCGAGATCGGCGTAGCTCAAGTTGGAGAGCGTCTTGCCGAGAATATAGGCGGCGAGGGCGAAAAGAGCGAGGCTCGCCGCGACGCCCAGCCCGCTCGGCGCGCCTTTGGAGAAGCCGCGCTTCAGGCTCTCGAAAAAGCCGCTTCGGCGGGGCGCAAGGACCATGGGCAGGCCGGGAGTCCGAAATTTGATGAAATCGCTTTCGCGCGGCGTCATGTCGTCCGCGCCTCCGAGTCGCGTTTCAGTGCCTCAATCCGCTTGCTTGGCAACCAATTCCTCCGAAGCAACGTCTCCATGCCTAATTATGTCATATTGCAATCATGTCAGGCCGATGACCTACTCCCCGCAACGACAATAATTGAGCTCGGCCGAATACCGCCCCGTCAGAGCAAGAAGCATCCACGATCGCAAAAAACTTGATCTTTGAGGCCTTCGAACTAGCTGCGTGAAGAGGCCGTAAGCGAAGACTGCGGGAAGGAGCCTATCATGCACATGATGTCGAGGGAAATGCAGGCCTGTATCGACGCCTGCCTGAGCTGCTATCAAATGTGCTTCGGCATGGCGATGACACATTGCCTTGAAAAAGGCGGCGACCATGTGAAGCCCAAGCATTTTCGCGCGATGATGGCGTGCGCGGACATCTGCCGCGACAGCGCCCATATGATGCTGATGAATGCGCCGCAGGCGCAAGCGATCTGCAAGGTCTGCGCGGAAGCGTGCGAGGCTTGCGCCAAGGAATGCGATCCGCTTCCCGACATGAAGGATTGCGCCGCCGAATGCCGCCGCTGCGCCGAAGAATGCCGCAAGATGGCGGGCCAAAAGATGGCGGCGTAATGCAGCGGGGGCAAGTACCGAAAAGTTGACGGACGTTTCCGATCAGGACTTGCTCTAGCTTATCGATTTGGCGCGATGTTATCGATCGGACGGCTCCGTCTGATCGATAAACGCTTGCGCCGAGCGCGATCGGCGCGGCCTATTTGCCGGCAAGGCTCAGAATATAAGCGGCGACGGAGTCGATCTCCTCCGGCGAGAGGATGAGATTGGGCATGTTCCTGTGCGGCGTGCGCAGGAAAACCTTGAGCGACAATTCTGTCGTCGACGGCATTTTAGCGACGTCGACGAAGCGCGGCGCGCGGGCGTCCGGGCTTTTCGCCGCCGCGTCCGGCCCGACCGCGTGGCAGGTTTCGCATTCCGTCTTCGCGAGTCGCGCGCCGGCTGAAGGATCAGCCTCCGCCGCCTTTACGGGCGCGGTCATGAGACAAAGCAGGATAAAAACCGATGCGATCCTCATGAAGCGCTCCTTCTGGCCTATTGCTCGCTGGCCTATTCCTCGCCGTTCAAATCCTCGGGCCGCGGCTGCAGCATGATATTGTAGCCCGCGTCGACGAGATGCGTTTCGCCCGTCACGCCGCCCGACAGCTCGGAGAGGAGATAAAGCGCCGAGCCGCCGATTTCATCGAGCGTGATCATTCGCCGCAGCGGGCAATGCTTCTTTTGAAAAGCGCCCATCGCCCGCGCGCCGGTGATGCCGGCACCCGCCATGGTGCGCACCGGCCCCGGCGAAAGCGCATTGACGCGGATGCCGCGATCGCCGAAATCGGCGGCGAGATAGCGCACCGACGAGTCGAGCGCGGCTTTCGCCACGCCCATCACATTATAATTGGGCATGACATGGGTGCCGCCGCCAAAGCTCACCGTCAGCAGCGATCCGCCCGTCTTCATCAGCGCAGCGGCGCGGCGCGCGGCCTCGGTGAAGGAGAAGCAGGAGATGACAAGCGTGCGGATGAAATTCTCGCGCGAGGTGTCCGCGTAAAGCCCCTTCAATTCGCTCTTGTCGGAATAGGCGATGGAATGGACGAGGAAATCCATCTCGCCCCATTCGGCGGCGAGACGCGCGAAGACGTCGTCGACGGTGGAGATGTCCTCCACGTCGCAGGGCAGCACGAGGTCGGAGCCGAGCTCCTGCGCGAGCGGCTTGACGCGTTTGCCGAGCGCCTCGCCCTGATAGGTGAAGGCGAGCGTCGCGCCGTGACGCGCCAAGACGCGCGCAATGCCATAGGCGATGGAATGATCGTTGGCGACGCCCATGACGAGCCCGCGCTTACCCTGCATCAAACCTGTTGCAACGGTCATTTATGAATGTTCCTCATAGAAGGACTGGCGTGTTGGCGAAACGACAGGGGAATAAAGCCTTTTGTCTTCCCCCCGTCATGGCCGGGCTTGTCCCGGCCATCCACGTCAAGACGGAGTGAAACGGCGCCGAAACGTTGCTTTATTTGGCGCGCCGCCCTTTCGTAAAGCCTTCGCATAGCGCGTGGATGGCCGGGACAAGCCCGGCCATGACGGCCCCCGCAGGGCGGCGCCCCCCTCACGCGTCCGGATGTTTGAACACCAAAGTCGCATTGGTGCCGCCGAAGCCGAAGGAGTTCGACAGCACGGCGCCGAGCTTCACATTATCGCGGCGCTCGCGCATAATCGGCATGTCGGCGAAATCGGGATCGAGCTCCTCGATATTGGCGCTTTCGCAGATGAAGCCGTTCTGCATCATCAAAAGCGAATAGATCGCCTCCTGCACGCCCGTCGCGCCGAGCGAATGGCCGGTCAGCGATTTCGTCGCCGCGATCGGCGGGCATTTGTCGCCGACGCCGAAAACTTCGCGCAGCGCTTCGATTTCCTTGGCGTCGCCGACCGGCGTCGCGGTGGCGTGCGGATTGATGTAGTCGATCGGGCATTTCACGGTCGCGAGCGCCTGCTTCATGCAGCGCACCGCGCCTTCGCCCGAGGGCGCGACCATGTCATAGCCGTCGGAGGTCGCGCCATAGCCGGCGATCTCGGCGTAGATTTTCGCGCCGCGCGCCTTGGCGCGCTCATATTCCTCGAGCACCAGCACGCCGGCGCCGCCGGCGATGACGAAGCCGTCGCGATTCTTGTCATAGGCGCGCGAGGCCGTCGCCGGACGATCATTATAGGAGGAGGACATGGCGCCCATGGCGTCGAAGAGGACGGACAATTCCCATTCCAGCTCCTCGCAGCCGCCGGCGAAGATCATGTCCTGCTTGCCATATTGAATCATTTCATAGGCGTTGCCGATGCAATGGTTCGAGGTCGCGCAGGCGGAAGAGATCGAATAATTGACGCCCTTGATCTTGAACCAGACGGCGAGCGTCGCGGACGCTGTCGAGGACATGCATTTCGGCACGGCGAAGGGACCGACGCGCTTTGGCCCTTTCGTGCGCGTGATGTCGGCGGCTTCGACGACGGTGCGCGTCGAGGGTCCGCCCGAGCCCATGATGATGCCGGCGCGCTCATTGGAAATTTCCGCCTCGGTCAGGCCGGCGTCGCGGATCGCCTGATCCATGGCGACATGGTTCCAGGCCGTGCCGGTCGCATGGAAGCGCATGGCGCGGCGATCGACAACCGTCGAGGGGTCCAATGTCGGCATGCCATGCACCTGCGAACGGAAGCCGAGCTCGGCGTATTTTTCCGCGCGCACGATGCCGGATTTCGCCTCGCGCAGCGACGCGACGACTTCCTGTGTCGTATTGCCGATCGACGACACGATGCCCATGCCGGTGACGACGACTCGTCTCATCTCGCTCTCCCTTGACGCCTTCGCCGCGCCTGCCGCGCGTTCTCGCTTATCCGTTTCAGGCCGCCGGCGCCTCTTTGGCGAGGCAGACCTTGAGGTCCTTGGCCTCGTAAATACGCTCGCCGTCCGCCGCCACCCAGCCGTCGGCCAGCCCGATCACGAGCTTGCCGGTGCGCAGGCGCGTGAAGTCGACGCCATAGGTGACGAGCTTGGTGTGCGGCCGCACCTGGCCGGAGAATTTCACCTCGCCGACGCCGAGCGCCATGCCGCGTCCCGGATTGCCGAGCCAGGCGAGATAGAAGCCGACCATCTGCCACAGCGCATCGAGGCCGAGGCATCCGGGCATGACCGGATTGCCCTTGAAATGGCAATCGAAGAACCAGAGGCTCGGCTTGATGTCGAGTTCGGCGCGCATATAGCCCTTGCCATGCTCGCCGCCCTCTTCGAAAATCTCGGTGATCCGGTCGAACATGAGCATCGGCGGCAGCGGCAATTGGGCGTTGCCGGGGCCAAAAAGCCTCTCTTCGCCGCAGGCCAACAAATCTTCATATCCGAACGACGAGCGTCTTTCGCTCATTATAAGTCGATCCCTGCTTGGAGCCCGAAGGCCCTGTTCCTCCCATACCGCTCGCGCGGCGCCTTTTTTGTCGCGGAGCGGCTCGCGCGCTTTCCGATCCGACGGAATCGTCCGATCGATAAGAAATCGCGCCAAATTAGCAAGCTGGAGCAAGTTCTGAATCGAAAAAAAGTCTGTCAACTTTTTTAAGAACTTGCTCTAGCGGCTCCGCTTTTTTCTCGGCGGCACGATCCGTAACATAGCGGCGGGCGCGCCGAAAGCGGCGAAGCGAAAGGCCCGCAAATCCGCCGTTCCGGCGCGCGGCGTTGAATTTCCCGTCATTTTCCTTATTATGCAAAAGTCAAGGAACGCCGCGAGACGCCGATGGACGCCGACCCGATTCCGATGCCTGCGCCAGACCCCGCGCCCCGCAAGCCGGTGGGGCTGCTCCTGGGGGACGCGGGCCTGCGGCCTACCCGCCAGCGCCTGGCGCTCGGCGAATTGCTCTTCGGCCAGGGCTGCGACCGCCATGTGACGGCGGAGCGGCTTTACGAAGAGGCGATCGCGGACGGCCTCTCCGTGTCGCTCGCGACGGTCTATAACACGCTGCATCAATTCACCGAGGCCGGCCTTTTGCGCGAGATCGCCGTGGACGGCGCGCGCGTCTATTTCGACACGAATACGGCCGACCATCATCATTTCCTGTTCGAGGACGACGGGGAGCTTTACGACATACCCGGCTCCAATGTCGCGGTCTCGAATCTGCCGACGCCGCCCGCGGGCCTGCGCGTCGCGCGCGTCGACGTGGTGGTCCGGCTGCGCCGCGACGACGCCCTCTAGGCCCTATTCCACCTTCTCGCCGGGATAGACCCCCCAGAGGTTTTCCTGGGCGATATAGCCATCGAACCCCTTGCCGGCGAGGCGACACCACTTGCCGTCGCAGCCGCGCAGATTGCCGATGACGCCGGGACCGAGCTTCGCCGAAGGCGTCGAATGATCGGAGGCCATGAGGAGTTGCGGCTCCTTCTTCCAGGGCGCGACGAGGGCGGTGCGCCGGCCCGAGAGCAGCGAATGCAGAACCCAGCCTTCGGCGCCTTCCGAATCGCGGATCTTGCGCCAGGTTTCGAATTCGGCGGTGATCTCCACGGGGAGTCCCGCGCGCTCATAGATCCAGAGCGTCGGATGCTCCTTGCTCGGCCCTTCGCGCACATTGACGCGATCGGATTTGAGGCTGACGTAACGCGGCAGCGGAAGTCCGCTCACCGATCCTTTTTGCGTGCCCTGAGCGAGCGCGGGCGCGCAAAGAAACGCGCCGATCAGGGCGCCGGCGAGCGCGAGGCGCGCAAGGCTGCGGCGCCTGGCGCTTTGGCCGCGCCTCCCGTCGGGAGAGATTGAAATTGGCGTAAATTCTGCACTTTCGCGCGGCATGATCAATTATTCGCTCGTCTTGTCTTTAGCCCGTCATCTGCTAGGAAGTCTAAGGCGTCCGCAGCAGGAAGGCGTATTGGTTTTGTCGCCGATCGCCGTTAAGACCGGGTGAAGCCGGCGGGGATTCGCCGGCTCTTTGCGGCCGCTCGGACGACGCGGGAAAGATCATAGCGCAATCGCGAAGACGCCGCTGCGCGAGAAGGCGGGGAGACGACCGGGAAGATGCCGAAAAAAAAGCCGCTCGTCGTTGTGACGCGCCGACTGCCGGAAGTGATCGAAACCCGCATGTGCGAGCTCTTCGACACGCGCCTCAACGAAAGCGACAAGCCGCTCTCCCAGGATGAACTCGTCGCCGCCGTCCGCGTCGCGGACGTGTTGGTGCCGACGATCACCGACCACATCGATTCGCATCTCATCGCCCAGGCGGGCGAGCAGATGAAGCTGATCGCCAATTTCGGCAATGGCGTGGATAATATCGACGTCTCCTCCGCGCTCGACCGCTCGATCACCGTCACCAATACGCCGGGCGTCCTCACCGAAGACACCGCCGACATGACCATGGCGCTGATTCTATCGGTCGCGCGGCGGCTCGTCGAAGGCGCGAGCGCCATTCCCGACGGCTCCTGGTCGGGCTGGTCGCCGACCTGGATGCTCGGCCATCGCATCACCGGCAAGCGCCTCGGCATCGTCGGCATGGGCCGCATCGGCCAGGCGCTGGCGCGCCGCGCCAAGGCTTTCGGCCTGTCGATCCATTATCACAACCGCCGCCGCCTCGGCGCCGAGATCGAAGAGCAGCTCGAGGCGACCTATTGGGAGTCGCTCGACCAGATGCTGGCGCGAGTCGACATCGTCTCGATCCATTGCCCGCATACGCCGGCGACCTATCATCTGCTCTCCGCGCGCCGGCTCTCGCATCTGCGGTCGCACGCCATTCTCGTCAACACGGCGCGCGGCGAAATCGTCGACGAAAACGCCCTCGTGCGCATGCTGGAGGCGGATGAAATGGCCGGCGCCGGCCTCGACGTGTTCGAGCACGAGCCGGCGGTTTCGCCCAAATTGCTCAAGCTCGCGAAGGCGGGCAAGGTGACGCTCCTGCCGCATATGGGCTCGGCGACGATCGAGGGCCGCATCGACATGGGCGAGAAGGTCATTATCAATATCAAGACCTTTATGGACGGCCACCGCCCGCCTGACCGCGTTCTGCCGAGCATGCTATAAGGCTTCGCGCGGCAGGTGACAGGCCGCCCGGCGGGCGCGCCATCTTTACGGAAGGATGATTGACGCGATGAACAGAATTTTCCTCGCTCTTGTCGCCTCGCTGTGCGCCCTGGCGCTCGCCGCCGCGCCGGCCGAAGCGAAGAAGGGCTCCAAGGCGCCCGAGGGGGCTGAGCAGCAGCAACAGCAGCAGCCGGAAGAAGAGAATAAGGAGACGGGAGGCCTTCCGCGCTACCAGCCTTTCCCGCACAATCAAAATTTCGTCCTCAAGGAGATCAACGGCAAAGCCCCGCCGGTCGAGATGTGGATTTCGATCGATTCGACCGGGCGCGCCAACGGCTTTTCCGGCTGCAAGAACTGGTCGGGCGTTTTCGTGATCGGCCCGAACCGCCTGGGGCCGCGCGCCATGCCGGCGATCAATGAGCGGAAATGCGAAGGCGAGCTCGCCGCCATTGAACGCGACTATTGGACCGTGTTGCTCTCTGGCCCCTATTGGGACACCAAGGGCGACCAGCTGATCCTGAAAGGGTTCAAGGGCGGCGTGCTGACCTTCCAGCGCTCCCTCTAACGCCGGGCGAAAAGGCGGAGGTCATTCCCGACGCTCGCGAAGCGAGCGATGGGGAATCCAGAAAAAAACTCAGAGAGTCGACTTGCGACGCTGGATTCCCGGTCGGGCCTTCGGCCCGTCGGGAAAGACATCCGCCTTACCGCGCCGGCGAGGCGAGCAACGGACAGGGCGCCTCATGCAGCACACGCTCCGTGGTCGAGCCGCGCAAGGCTTCGAGCAGGCCCTGGCGGCCGCGCGTCGG
Source organism: Methylocystis borbori (assembly GCF_036576025.1). NCBI lineage: Bacteria > Pseudomonadati > Pseudomonadota > Alphaproteobacteria > Hyphomicrobiales > Methylocystaceae > Methylocystis > Methylocystis borbori. The sequence continues at coordinate 41,777 of NZ_JAZHYN010000016.1, forward strand.
CATGGCGATGAGGTCCGCCTTGATCTCCTTAGCGTAGCCCAGAATCGTCTCGACCACCGGCCCCTTGCGCAATTCGATATGCGGCAGCAGCCCCTCGAAAATCGGCAGATCGTCGCCGACATGCAGAAGCATGACGTCGGCCGCCGGATTGAGCGCATGGGCGAGGTCGGCGACATGGCGGAAGGCGTCGAGCGGCGGGACGCTCGCCTCGACCGGCATCAGCACCGTATTAAGCCTGACGGCGCCCGTCTCGCGGTCGATAAAGCCCGGCTGATCCTCGCGCAGGAACAACGCCGGCGCATGGGTCTCGCGCGCCGTCTCCTCGGCGACGGAGGCGACGAGCAGGCGCTCCAGCGCGCTGCGCGGGCGCGTCATCATGACGAGGAGATCGCATAAATGCCGGTCGACATAGGCGTTCACGCCGGCGACGGCCGATTCCGACTGGACGGAGGCCTTGACGACCCTGAGGCCCAATTGCTCCGCCACCTCCTCGCGCTTGGCGACCGGCGAGATCAGCCCCCAGCGCGCCAGCATCTCCCGCACATGCGGAAAACGGTCCCAGTCGTCGTCCTCAACTTCGGGCGCCTCTATGTGCAGGATATGAAGAAGGCTCTTGCAGGCGACCGCGATGCGCAGCGCATGAGCGAAAGCGTCCAGGCTCGCAAAGGAAAGATCGGTCGGATGGACGATTGATTTGGGCGTTTCGCCGTTCATCTGCGCTGGCTCCCTTATTCCGTTAACGAAACTATACGGCCGGGCGCTTGGCGCAACGACCCGCTTTGTCGCAGTCTAACTGCAGTTGTCCAAGGCCTCGATGACGCGCTCGATGAGCTCCGCCTCGGGGACGGCGAATTGCGCGGGCCGCGCCGCCTTCCATTCCTCATTGGTGGCGATGGTCGCGGCGGCCTTGGCGCCGGCGACGAGGTCCTTGATCGTGACTTCGCTTCTCGCCTTCTCGTCCGAACCCTGGATAAGGACCAGCGGACTGTTGCGGCGATCGGCGTATTTCATCTGCGCCTTCATGCCGGCGGCGCCGAGATAAAGTTCGGCCGCGATCCCGGCGCCGCGCAATCGCGCGACCATGCGCTGATAGTCGGCGATCCGGTCGCGGTCGAGCACGAGCACGACGACCGGGCCGACATGCGGCTTGGCGGAAACGATCGGGCTGTTCACGAGCTTCAGGGCGGCGAAGAGCCGCGAGACGCCGATCGAGAAGCCGGTGGCGGGCGTATTCTCGGGCCGAAAGCGCCCGACGAGCCCGTCGTAGCGCCCACCGCCGCCGACTGAGCCGAAACGGACGGGATGGCCCTTTTCGTCCCTGGTCTCGAAGGTGAGGTCCGCTTCGAAGACGGGGCCGGTGTAATATTCGAGGCCGCGCACGACGGAGGGGTCGATGCGGATACGATCCGGCCCGAAGCCCGCATCGCGCGCGAGGTCCTCGATCTCCAGAAGCTCCTCGGCGCCCTGGGCGCCGATTTCGCTCTTGCCGATGAGGCCGAAGAGATCGAAGGCGGGCTTGCCGTCCTGATATTGGCCGCCGAGGCTGAAGGAGAGGATCGTGTCGATCGCCGCCAGATCGAGCCCGGCGCCTTTGGTGAAATCTCCGCTGTCGTCCTTGCGGCCCTCGCCCAGCAATTGCCGCACGCCGTCGGGTCCGAGCCGGTCGAGCTTGTCGATGGCGCGCAGGACGACGAGGCGGCGCCCGGCGTTCTCGTCGCCGGCGAGGCCGATCGACTGCATGACGCCGTCGAGCACCTTGCGGCTGTTGATCTTGATGACGTAATCGCCCCGGGCGATCCCGAGCTTTTCGAGCGTCTCCGCCGCCATCATGCAGATTTCGGCGTCGGCGGCGGGCGAGGCGGAGCCGACCGTGTCGGCGTCGAACTGCATGAATTGGCGAAAGCGCCCGGGCCCCGGCTTCTCGTTGCGATAGACGGGACCGACGCGATAGGAGCGATAGGGTTTCGGCAGGCGGTCGAAATTCTGCGCGACGAAACGCGCGAGCGGCGCGGTGAGGTCATAGCGCAGCGACAACCATTGCTCGTCGTCGTCCTGGAAGGAGAAGACGCCCTCGTTCGGCCGGTCCTGGTCTGGCAGGAATTTTCCGAGCGCGTCGGTATATTCGATCGCCGGCGTCTCCAGCGCCTCGAAGCCGTAAAGCTCATAGACCGAGCGGATGACATGGAGCATGCGCGCCGTCGCGGCGAGTTCGCCCGCCTCGCGATCCGCGAGTCCGCGCGGCGTGCGGGCTTCGACTTTGTTTTTGATTTCTTCCTTGGACATCCAAACTTGTTCCGATGCGCGCGCCGCCCTCCCGTCGACGGGGAGGGTCACGTCGAAGGCGCGGGATGGGGTGAATAAACTGCCGGACTGGCTGGTCGCCTCCTGCCGCCCGCCTCAAGGGCGAGGCGACGACTCGGCCGCCTTCCTAGCATTTTCCCAGTCTGAGGGAAGCGCCGCGCCTTTCGGGAGAAGATGCAAATGCGCCGCGCAGCGCGGACAGTCGGAACTGCCGAAGCCCCGCAGGGGGATGGGTAACCCCTCCAGCGCGGCGTTGAGCGCGCATTCGTCGCCGCCTTCTTCGACAAAGGCGCCCAATATCGTCGCCGCGGCGGTCAGTTGGTCGATATGCCAATGGAGGCGTTTGTCGCGGCGCATATGACGGGCGAGCCGCGCGCGCAGGCCGCCGGAACCGCGGGCCGAGCCGCTATAGAGATAGTCGCCAGCCGGCAGGACGCCTTGCCGCTTTCCAGCCCTAACGTCGACAGGGCCGTCGAGGCGCAGCCAGAGCGCATAGGCGCCGGAGGCCGCAGGGGCGTCGGAGGCGGAGACGCAGAAGATCATCGGCGTTCTTTGACAAAACTCGGCGCCAACCTCTCCCATCGGGAGAGGGTGGCCCGGCGAAGCCGGGTCGGATGAGGGGTTAGACTCTCGCGATTTTATCCATGTCGGGAAAATATGCGTCGACGCAGCCGCTTGGTCAGTCCTCAGAAACGCAGCAACCCAATCCCCTCACCCGGTCGCCTCCGGCGACCACCCTCTCCTACGCAAGTCGAGCCTGCTCGACTTGCGGAAGAAAATGCTGAAGTCGGCAACAGCCGACTTCAGTCAGGAGAGGGTTGGCGCGCGCCGCTGATCGCGCGGGAGCGGCCAATTTTTATTGGTGTTCCACGCAAGCGCGGTGCGCGCGCCTTAGGCGATCATCGCCCGCGCCGCGCCCTGCTCGTCGCCGAGCAGCTCAAGCGCCTTGGCGACGATCGCCTTGCTGTCGAGCATCGCCCTGGCGATCATCAGCTCGTGCTTGTCGTGGTCGATATAGGCGTCGGGCAGCGTCATGCAGCGGAATTTGAACGCGCCGCGCGCGCCGTCGAGCAGGCCGTCATCGGAAAGCGCCTGGAAGACCTGCGCCCCAAATCCGCCGATGGAGCCTTCCTCGACGGAAATCACCACCTCGTGATGGACGGCGAGGCTCCGCAGCAAGTCGCGGTCGATGGGCTTGGCGAAGCGGGCGTCGGCGACGGTGGTCGAGACGCCGTAATTTTCGAGCTCTTCCGCCGCCTTCAGCGCGTCGGCGAGCCGCGTCCCGAGCGACAGGATCGCGACCTTGGTTCCTTCGCGAAGGACGCGGCCCTTGCCGATTTCGAGAACGTCGCCGCGCTCCGGCAGCTCGACGCCGAGACCCTCGCCGCGCGGATAGCGGAAGCCGATGGGGCCGGCGTCATGGGCCGCGGCGGTCGCCACCATATGCATCAATTCGCCCTCGTCGGCGGGCGCCATGACGACGAAGCCCGGCAGGCAGCCGAGATAGGCGAGGTCGAAGGCGCCGGCGTGGGTCGGCCCGTCCGCGCCGACGAGCCCGGCGCGGTCCATGGCGAAGCGCACAGGCAGGTTCTGGATGGCGACGTCATGGACGACCTGATCGTAGCCGCGCTGCAGGAAGGTCGAATAGAGCGTGCAGAAGGGCTTGTACCCCTCGCAGGCGAGGCCCGCCGCGAAAGTCACGGCATGCTGCTCGGCGATCGCCACGTCGAAAGTGCGATGCGGGAACGTCTTGCCGAAAATGTCGAGGCCGGTGCCGGACGGCATGGCGGCGGTGATGGCGACGATCTTCTCGTCATGCTCCGCCTCGGCGATGAGCGCCTTGGCGTAGACGCTCGTATAGGTCGGGGCGTTGGCCTTCGGCTTGAACTGAACGCCGGTCGCCACGTCGAATTTATTGACGGCGTGGCATTTGTCGGCGGATTCCTCGGCCGGCCCGAAGCCCTTGCCCTTCTGGGTCACGACATGGACCAGAACCGGGCCGTCGTCCTTGTCGCGAACATTCTTCAAGACGGGCAGGAGATGGTCGAGATTATGCCCGTCGATCGGCCCCACGTAATAGAAGCCGAGCTCCTCGAACATGGTGCCGCCGGTGATGAAGCTGCGCGAGAATTCCTCGGCCTTGCGCGCCTTGTCGTAGATGAAGCGCGGCAGATGGCTCGCGAGCTGCCTCGCCGCCTCGCGAATGGTGCGATAGGCGCCGCCCGACACGAGCCGCGCGAGATAGGCCGACATCGCGCCCGTCGGGGGGGCGATGGACATGTCGTTGTCGTTGAGGATGACGATGAGGCGCGAATGCAGCGCCCCGGCGTTGTTCAGGGCCTCATAGGCCATGCCGGCGGACATGGAGCTGTCGCCGATCACCGCGACGACGTGATTGTCGCCGCCGGCGAGATCGCGCGCCACCGCCATGCCGAGGCCGGCGGAAATCGAGGTCGAGGAATGGCCGGCGCCGAAGGCGTCATATTCGCTCTCGGCGCGCTTGGTGAAGCCCGAGAGTCCGCCGCCCATGCGCAGCGTGCGGATGCGGTCGCGGCGCCCGGTGAGAATCTTGTGCGGATAGGTCTGGTGGCCCACGTCCCAGATGATCTTGTCGCGCGGCGTGTCGAAAACGTAATGCAGCGCGACGGTGAGTTCGACGACCCCGAGCCCCGCCCCAAGATGGCCGCCCGTCACCGAGACCGCATCGATCGTCTCAAGGCGCAATTCGTCGGCTAGCTCTCTGAGCTGGGCGGGGCGAAGCTTGCGCAGTTCTTCGGGAGTGGCGATCCGGTCGAGAAGGGGGGTCTTCGATGTCGTCAAAGTCTTCACTCTGTGTCGCTCGTAAGCAATGCCGGAAATCCAAGCCTTACTCGCTAAAATGGGGGCCCGCAAATGCGCCGCGGCGCCCGGAACGCATTCTCTTTCGGACTGTTGCCAAGGCGCCACGGCGACGGGGTTCGGGACTCCATTTTCCACCTAAAATAGCGGCGGCTGCTCTCTAACCCATGGGGGACGGGCCGAACCGCGCCATTTTCCAACGGCTAAGGTTTGGGCGGAGCCAAGGTCGTTTCCTCCCTCAGCGGCGCGCCAGCGGCCTCGCCTTTTTTTGCTTCATCGCTATAGTGCGCGGGCCTTCCACCCCGCCGGGACGAATCGCCGTGACGCCTCAAACGCCTTCCCTTCGCCGCTTCGCCGTTGTCGCGGCGGCGCTCTTCGCCATCGGCCTTTCCGGCTGCGGCCGGCGCGGCCCGGTGGAGCTGCCGCCCGAGACTCAAGCGCGGGGCGCCTATCTCAAGGCGCAGGAGGAAGCCCGGCAGGCGAAAGCCGCCAAAGGCGCGCGTCCCGCGCCCGGCGCGGAAGAGGCTGGCGCGCCGCCGCCCATTCCCGGCACCATCGGCAATCGCCCGCCGGAGCAATATCCCTTCGTGCTCGATCCGCTCCTTTAAAAAAAGCACATGCATCACTTCGCCTATCGCGGCGGCGCGCTCCACGCCGAGGAGGTCGACGTGGCGACGCTGGCCGAAGAGGTCGGGACGCCCTTCTATTGCTATTCGGCGGCGACGATCCGGCGTCATTATCAGATCTTCGCACAGGCCTTCGCGGGGCTCGACGCGCTCGTCTGTTACGCCGTAAAGGCCAATTCCAATCAGGCCGTGCTGCGCCTTCTCGCGAAAGAGGGGGCGGGCATGGACGTGGTCTCGGGCGGCGAACTCGCGAGGGCGCTCGCCGCGGGCGTCGATCCGCGAAAGATCACTTTTTCGGGCGTCGGCAAGACGGGCGAAGAGATCGCGGCCGCGCTAGAGGCCGGCATTTTCTGCTTCAACGTCGAGTCGGAGCCGGAAATCGAGGCGCTGGCGCGGATCGCGGCGGCAAAGGGACGCAAGGCGCCGATGTCGCTGCGGGTCAATCCCGACGTCGACGCGCGCACCCATAAGAAGATTTCGACGGGGCTCGCTGAAAATAAATTCGGCGTGCCGCTGTCGCGGGCGCGCGACGTCTACGCCCATGCCGCGAAGCTCGAAGGGCTGGCGATCGCCGGCGTCGACATGCATATCGGCTCGCAGCTCACCGATCTTGCGCCTTTCGACGAAGCTTTTTCGCTGCTCGCCGAACTCGTGCAGGACCTTCGCGCCGACGGGCATGAGATTTCGCATGTCGATCTTGGCGGAGGCTTGGGGGTTCCCTATCGCGACGGCGAGGATCCGCAATCCTACCATCCCGAAAAATACGCCGAGATCATACGACGGCGCTTCGGCGATCTTGGCTGCAAGCTCGTGCTGGAGCCCGGCCGGCTCATCGTCGGCAACGCCGGCGCGCTCATTACTCGCGTCATCTACGTCAAGCATGGCGACGCCAAGACCTTCGTCATCGTCGACGCGGGGATGAACGATCTCATTCGCCCGACGCTTTACGACGCCTGGCACGATATCATCCCTGTGCGCGAATGCGCCGAGCGGCCGAAGATCGTCGCCGACATCGTCGGGCCCGTCTGCGAGACCGGCGACTATCTCGCCCATGCGCGCGAGATCGCCGAGCCGCGCGCGGGCGAATTGCTTTGCGTGCTGACCGCGGGCGCTTACGGCGCCGTGCAGTCGGGCACCTATAACACCCGCCCGCTGATCCCAGAGGTTCTGGTCGACGGCGCGCGCTACGCGGTCATCCGGAAGCGCCAGAGCGTCGCGGAGATCATCGCGCTCGACAGCGCGCCGGACTGGCTCCTCTGAGCGCCGATCAAAATTCGAGCGCGCCGTAAGTCGCGCGATAGTCGCGATACCAGGCGATGAGCGCCGTGAGGCCCGTCTCGATCGACGTATGCGGACGATAGCCGGTGAGCCGCTCCAGAAGATCGGCGGAGGCGAAAGTGCGCGGCACGTCGCCCGGCTGCATGTCGAGATAATTGCGCTTCGCCTTCTTGCCGAGAAGGCGTTCGATGGCGTCGATGACGTCGAGGAGTCGCGCCGGCTCGCCGCGGCCGATATTGACGATGCGATAGGGGGCGACGGGCGAAACGCTGTCGTCATCCGAGCCGCGCGCGGGAATGCACTCGATCAGCCGCACGACGCCTTCGACGAGATCGTCGACATAGGTGAAATCTCGCGACATGTCGCCGTGATTATAAATGTCGATGGGGCGGTCGCTCTCAATGGCGTCGATGAATTTCAACAGCGCCATGTCCGGCCGGCCCCAGGGGCCATAGACCGTGAAGAAGCGGAACATCGTCGTCGGGATCGACCACAGATGCGCATAGGAATGCGCCATGACCTCGCCGGACTTCTTCGTCGCCGCATAGAGCGTCAAAGGATGGTCGGTTCTGTCGCTCTCGTAAAAAATCTCGTTCGGGCTCGCGCCATAGACCGAGCTTGTCGAAGCGAAAAGGAAATGGCGCGGCTTCAATAGCCGCGTGATCTCCATGACATTGAAGGAGCCGACGAGATTGGCCTCGACATAGGCGCGGGGATTTTGCAGCGAATAGCGCACGCCCGCCTGCGCCGCGAGATGAATGACGACGTCCGGCGCCGCCTGCTCCGCCGCGCGCGTCAGCGCCTCCATGTCCTCTAACATGGCGACCGTGTCGCGATAGCGGTTGCTGTTGAGCAGAATCGCGCGGCGCGCCTCCTTGAGGCGCGGATCGTAATAAGGGGTCATGCCGTCGAAGCCGTCGACGAAATGCCCGGCGTCGAGCAGGCGTTTCGCCAAATGAAAGCCGATGAAGCCTGCCGTGCCGGTGATAAAGACGCGCATGAGCCGCCCGAACCTTGCGAGACGTGAGCCGAGAGGCATTTTCCGCCGAAGCGGCCGCCGGTTCAGCGTAGAAAATGCGTCATTTCAATAAACTGACGCGCATTCGCGGAACAATGGCCCATGAATGCGCGCCGGTCGTCATGGGCGATGGCGGCGCGGCTGTCAACGGAGGGCGCCGCCCTTCGCTTTCACGCTTTGGAACTATATATTTTCCGGCGAGAAGGAGAATCTCATGTCCGCCGAGGCCTCGGACGCCGTGAGACCCAAGACGGTTCACCCGCTCTTCGTGCGCGTGACGCATTGGATCAACGCCGTCGCGATCTTCGTGATGATATTGAGCGGCTGGCGCATCTATAACGCCTCGCCTCTGTTCGGATTCGAATTTCCGGCTGGCTTCACGCTCGGCGGCTGGCTCGCCGGCGCGATCGCCTGGCATTTCGCGGCGATGTGGCTGTTGATCCTGAACGGCCTCGCCTATCTCGCCTATGGCCTCCTCTCCGGCCATTTTCGCAGGAGTTTTCTTCCGATCTCGGGACGCGGCCTCTGGCGCGATCTCGCTCTTGCGCGGCAAGGCCGCCTCGACCATGCGCCGGGCCGCTATAACGCGGTTCAGCGGCTGGCCTATATCGGCGTCATTCTCGCCGCCTTCGTCGTCGTTCTCTCCGGCTTCGCCATTTGGAAGCCGGTCCAACTGCAGGAGCTGACCGCGCTCCTTGGCGGCTATGAAGCCGCGCGGCGCTGGCACTTCTTCGCCATGGCGGCGATCGTCGCCTTTCTCATTCTTCACATCTCGCTCGCCCTCTCCGTGAAAGGAATTCTTTCGCCCATGGTGACCGGCCGGGCGGAGCCGTCGCGATGAAGCCTTCCCGCAAGATCGACCTTTCCGCTTTCCGGCCGCGGATAGAGCGGATGGAGCGTCGACGCTTCCTCAAACAGGGATTGTCGCTTGGCGCCTTGTCGCTGCTCTCGGGCTGCACGCTCAAGGATGAGGACGCGGTCGACCGCCTGCTCTTCGCCATGTCGCGCTTCAACGACCGCGTGCAGGCCGCGCTCTTCAATCCGAGCAAGCTCGCGCCGACCTATTCGGAAGCAGAGGTTGTGACGCCCTTTCCTTTCAACGCCTATTACGAAGAAAAGGAAGCCCCCGTCATCAATGGCGACGATTACCGACTGAAGCTTTCGGGCCTCGTCGCCGACAAGAGGTCCTGGACGCTCGGCGAGCTGCGCGCGCTGCCGCAAACCAGCCAAATCACGCGGCTCGTTTGCGTCGAAGGCTGGAGCGCCATCGGCCAATGGCGCGGCGTTCCCTTTCGCCAATTTCTCGAGCGTGTCGGCGCAGATACGACCGCGCGCCATGTCGGCGTCGCCTGCGCCGACAAATATTCGACGAGCATCGACATGGCGACCGCCTTGCATCCGCAGACGTTGCTCGCGCTCGATTTTTCCGAAACGAAATACGGCTATCCGCTGCGGCTGCGCATTCCAACGAAGCTCGGCTTCAAGAATCCGAAATTCATCGCCGAGATTTTCGTCACCAACGACAACCCCGGCGGCTATTGGGAAGACAAGGGCTACAATTGGTTCAGCGGCTCGTGAAGCTCCAAGAGAGTTGATAGGCTTTTTCGATCAGGAGCCGCCCCGGTTTCGCGATTGGGCGCGGGTTTGCTATCGATTGAACGATTCCATGTCATCGCAACAATACGCGAAGGCGGCATGGATAATGCGTGAGTCCCCAAAAACCGGCATGTTCGTGTCATGAACATGCACTAAGCAGACAGCGCTGACCGTTCCAAGCTTGGACTCGACTCTTTCCGGCCACATTCAACGCGCCTTTGTGCGGCGGGGCGAGTCGATCGTGTCGGCGCGAGGGATTTTTGAGGAGGGACGCATGAGCAATCGTCGACCCTGCGTCAATGGCATTCTCGCCGCCGTGCTATCCGCCAGCATTATTCCGCTCCACGGCGCGCTCGCGCAAGGAAAGTCGCCCATGGCGCAAAAGCCGATCGCGAAGCTTCCAGCGACTTTGCCGGGCGAGAACGAATTCACGCCGGAGGAGGCGGTGAAGCGGGAGCCCGAAGCGGCGGCGGACGGCGAAGAATAGCGACGTTAACACTTTATTCGCCCTTGGCGCCAACTTCCCGGATTGTCGCGATTCTCGCCATAAAATGGTCCCGGAGGGGACTTGGCGGCGACGAAACAAGAGCAAGGTTGTCTGGCCTGATGCGCGTCGGGCAGGCCGATTGAGTCGGTCGGGGGGCTTTCTCTGATGAGGGGATCGCCCATGATCAATCAACGACCCTGCGTGAACGGCGTATTGGCGGCGGTGCTGTCGGCGAGTTTTCTTCCCATTCATGGCGCGCTCGCCAAGGAGGAGAAGCCGGGCAAGACGCCCATGGCCGCAAAACAGACGGCGAAGAAACAGACGAAGCCCGCCGCGCCTAAGGAAGATGCGGAAAAAGGCGACGTCGACGCGCCGGCGAACGGCGGCGCGGGCGACAAGCAATAGCGCCTTCCTTCTTTCCTAAAGGACGCGAAGCGATCAAAGCCGCGCGTCAATAATCGACAGCGACGAGATAAAGACCGTGCGGCGGGGCGACCTGCCCGCAGCGCGCACGGTCTTTTGCGTGAAGCGCCGCGACGAGATCCTCCGCGCGCCATTTGCCGGAGCCGACATGCTCGAGCGATCCGGCGATCGAGCGCACCTGATTGTGCAGAAACGAGCGCGCGCAGGTTTCGATCTCGATGCGCTCGCCTTCGCGACGCACGTCGAGCCGCTCCAGCGTGCGGATCGGCGAATTCGCCTGACATTCCGACGCGCGAAAGGTGGTGAAATCAAAACGGCCGACGAGCGCCTGTGCCGCGGCGTGCATGGCTTCGGCGTCGAGCGGGCGCTTGACGTGCCAGGCGCGGCCGAGGGCGAGCGCGAGCGGCGCGCGGCGATTGTCGATGATATAGCAATAATGGCGGCGGATCGCCGAGAAGCGCGCTTCGAAATCCTCCCCGACGCGGCGCGCCGAGAGCGCCGCGATCGGATCGGGCTTCAAATGCGCATTGAGCGCGTCGCGCAGCCGGTCGGCGCGCCAGTTGCGCACCAGATCGACATGGGCGACCTGTCCCAGCGCATGCACGCCCGCATCGGTGCGGCCGGCGCCATGCACGATCGCGCGCGCGCCGCCATTGATGGCGGCGACGGCTTCTTCGAGCCGCTGCTGCACGGAGACGCCATTGGCCTGCCGCTGCCAGCCGACGAAGGGCGCGCCGTCATATTCTATCGTGAGCGCAAACCGGGGCATTCAAACCATTATGCGTCGATATGTTTCCACAGCGTAGGGCTATCCCCTTCCCGCTGAGGGGAAAGGGATGCTGCGCCCAGTTACGATAGGAAACGCGCGTCAGCCAAGCGCGACGCCCCGCGTCAGTTTGCGGCCGCGGGCGAATTCCTCGAAATCCATCTCGCCCTTGCCGGCGCGCTGCACCCGCAAAAGCCGCAGCGCGCCTTCTCCGCAGGCGATGAGCCCGTTATCGTCGAGCGCCGTTCCCGGCGCGCCTTTTCCCGCTTCCGCCCGCGCGCGCAAGACCTTCACGCGCTCGGCGCCATGGCCGAGATCGGCCTCGAAAAACGCGCCCGGAAAGGGCGAGAGGCCGCGCACGAGATTGTGGAGGTCGCGCGCGGGCGCCCGCCAATCGATCTTCGCCTCGGCCTTCTCGATCTTTTTCGCATAGGTCGCGCCTTCTTCGCTTTGCGGCGTGAAGCGCAATTGGCCCTTGCCGAGCAGATCGAGCGCCTGCGCCATCAGCGGCGCGCCAAGCTCGATGAGCCTGTTGTGCAATTCCCCGGCGGTCATGTCTTCGCCGATCGGCGTCGTCGCGGTCAGCGCCACCGGGCCGGTGTCGAGGCCCGCCTCCATCTCCATGACCATGACGCCGCTCTCCGTATCGCCCGCCATGATCGCTCGCTGGATCGGCGCCGCGCCGCGCCATCGCGGCAGCAACGAGCCATGGAGATTAAGGCAGCCATAGCGGGGGGCGTCGAGGATCGGCTGCGGCAGCAGCAGCCCATAGGCGGCGACGACGCCGACATCGGCGTCAAGCGCGGCGAAAGCCGCCGTCTCCTCTTCGCTCCTCAGGCTTTTCGGCGCGCGCACGGGAAGGCCGAGACTTTCGGCGAGGAGATGGACGGGGGATTTCTTTTCCGCCATGCCGCGCCCGGCGGGGCGGGGCGGCTGCGTATAGACAGCCGCGACGTCATGGCCGCGCGCGCAAATTTCCTTGAGCAGGGCCGCGGCGAAATCCGGCGTGCCCATGAAGACGACGCGCAAGCCTTTTTGGCTCAAACGTCAGGCCCCGGCCGTTTCCGACTGGCGCTCGGCGGCGCCCCGGCGCCGGGCGGCGATCTCGTCAAAGCGCGCCGCCTTGTTGAACTTCTTCACCACGCGCTCGCGCTTGAGGCGCGAGAGATGGTCGATGAAAAGGCCGCCTTCGAGATGATCGAGCTCATGCTGCACGACGGTGGCGAGCAGCCCCTCCGCATCGAATTCCTGCAAGGCCCCGTCGCGGTCGAGATGGCGCACGCGCGCCTGCGCGGGGCGCTTCACATCCTCGAAATAGTCGGGCACCGAAAGGCAGCCCTCCTGATAGACGCTCAATTCCTCGGAGACCCAGACGATCTCAGGATTGATCAGAAAGAGCGGCGCGCGCGTTTCTTCGGTCTTGCCGACGTCGATGACGACGATGCGCTTGGGCACGGCGACCTGGATCGCCGCGAGGCCGATGCCGGGCGCCTCGTACATCGTCTCCAACATGTCGTCGAGCAGGCGACGCACCTCCGCGTCGACGCGCTCGACCGGCTCCGAGACCTTGCGCAGCAGCGGGTCGGGCAGGGTAATGATCGGCAGAATGGCCATTCTGTTTCGCCGTCCCTATTGGCTTTTCCCTGAGATAGGCGCGCGCGCGCGAATCGTCAAATGGAAGCCGCGCCCGCGCCTTTGCCTCGCCGCTAAAGGCGGCTAACATGCGCGCGCATTAAGCAGCCGCCGCCGCGCAGGGCGGCGCGCGGGAGGGCGCGCCATGTCTTTGCTGATTTTTCTGGCTCTCGTCGCCGTCGTCGCCTTCTGGCTCCTCGGCGTCTACAACAATTTGGTGGCGCTGCGTCAGCGCTCCAAACAGGCTTTTTCCGACATTAACGTCCAGCTCAAGCAACGCCACGACCTCATTCCCAATCTGGTCGAGACGGTGAAGGGCTACGCCACCCACGAGAAAAGCACGCTCGAAGACGTGGTCAAGGCCCGCAACGCCGCGGTCTCGGCGCAAGGCCCGGCGCAGCAGGGCGCCGCCGAGGGCGCATTGACGGGGGCGCTCTCGCGGCTGATCGCGCTCTCGGAGGCCTATCCCGATCTCAAGGCCAATCAGAACTTCCAGCAGTTGCAGACCGAATTGTCGGACATAGAGAACAAGATTTCGGCGGCCCGGCGTTTCCTCAACAATACGGTCGCGGAATATAACGCGACGCGCGAAGGTTTTCCGGGCTTCCTCATCGCGCCGCGCTTCGGCTTCGAGCCGATCGATTATTTCGAACTCGCCGACGCTGAGCAGCAAGCCGTGGAGTCGCCGCCGAAAGTGGAGTTTTAGGGAGCTTCGCGGCGTCGGTCATGATTCCCGACGGGCCGAAAGCCTGATCGGGAATGACCATGCCGCGCTGAATTCTCAGGCGGGAGCCGATGTTCAAAGCCTACGGCCTTTATACCCACATTCGCGCCAACAGGCTGCGCTCCGCCTTTCTCCTCGCGGGCTTCGTCGTCCTGCTGTTCGCGCTCATGTTCTCCTTCGCGCTTCTCGCCGAAGCCTTGAGCGCGCCGCCCGGCGCGCCTTTCGACTATATCTTCGCGCTCGCCGTCGACGATCTGAAACGCGGCTGGCCGATCGGCGTCATCGCCGCGGGCGCATGGTTCGCGATCGCCTATCTCTTCCATCAGAAGATGATCGATTTCGCGACCGGCGCCGCCAGCGTCTCGCGTACAGACTCGCCGCGGCTCTATAATCTCCTCGAAAATCTGTGCATCTCGCGCGGCGTGCCGATCCCGGCGCTCCAGATCATCGAGAGCGACGCGCTCAACGCTTACGCCTCGGGGCTGAAGGAAGGGCAATATAAGATCGCCGTCACGCGCGGCTTGACGCGCGAATTGACCGACGCCGAACTCGAGGCGGTGCTCGCGCATGAACTGACCCATATCCGCAACCGCGACGTTCAGGTCCTCGTGATCGCGGTGATCTTCGCCGGCATTTTCGCCTTTGTCGCCGATCTGACGATCCGCCGCTGGGATTTCCCCTTCGGCCTCTCGCCGCATCGCCCGACCGCGCGCGACGACGGACGGCGCGGCAATGGCGGCGCGGCGCTCGCCGTCCTCATCGCCCTCTTCATCATCGCGCTGAGCTGGGGCGCGTCGGTGCTTATCCGCTTCGCGTTGTCGCGCTCGCGCGAATATCTCGCCGACGCCGGGAGCGCGGAGCTGACCAAAAATCCCGACGCCATGATCTCGGCGCTGCGCAAGATCGAAGCGCATGCGGCGATCCCGACCATGCCCTCGCGCATGCAATATTTCTTCATCGAGAGCCCGGCGCTCCATCCCGAATCCGGCCTCTTCGCGACGCATCCGAGCGTCGAGTCGCGCATCGCGGCGCTCATTAAATTCGCCGGCGGCCGCGATGTCGCGATAACGCGCGAGACGGAGCCCTCCTTCCTGCCGGGCGGCGGGCGCAATCCGCTTGACCCGCCGAAGGGGCCGTGGGGCTAAAAAATCTAAACGCGCTCCAGAAGAAAAGCCGCCGCGGCGTCGAGCGACTCGCGCGCTTCGCGCATGAGCGGCGCCGCCAATTGCCAGCCATGCGGAACGCCCGGCCAAAGCCGCAGCGCCGCCGCGACGCCGGCTTCGCGCCCGCGTTCGACAAGACGCGTCGCGTCGTCGCGCAACAATTCGTCCTCGGACGCATGAACGACGAGCGGCGGCAACCCGTGAAGCGCCGCATAGAGCGGCGAGGCGAGAGGCGTTTTGGCGTTTTGGCCGGCGAGATAGGCGCGCGCGCCCACCCGCAACATCAGGCGCGTGAACAGCGCGTCGCGCGCTTCATTCTCGCGCGCCGAGGCGCCGGTCGCGGCGAGGTCCGTCCAGGGCGAAAATAGCGCGGCGGCCTTGGGGAGCGGTCTCCCGGCGTCGCGCTGCGCCGCCATCAGGGCGAGCGCGAGGCCGCCGCCCGCCGAGTCCCCTGCCAGGACGAAGGGGGCGCCTTCCTGCGCGCAAAGCGCGTCGAAGGCGGCGCGCGCGTCGTCCAGCGCCGCCGGAAAAGGATGGAGCGGCGCGAGCCGGTAAGCGGGGGCGAAAACCTCGAAGCCCGCGCGGGCGAAAAAGTTGAGGACGGGTCCGTAAAGCGAAGGCGCTCCGGCGAAATAGGCGCCGCCGTGAAGATAAAGCAGCCGCGCCCGAGGCGCGGCGCCCTTCGCCGGGAGCAGCAGGCCCTCGACGCCGCCCCTGCGCGTGGCGACGCCCAAAGGCGCGGGAAAAAACGGCGGGCGCGCGTCGAGCGCGCGCGCCGCCTCCTGCGGACTTGGCGCCTTGGCGAGCCGCGGCTTTACGCGCTTGCGCAGATAGAGGCCCAAAATACGCGCAGCGAGGCTCGCCAATTCATTTCCCCGCGGAAGGCTTCAACGCGGGCGGGTTGGAGAGAAAATCGAGCGACGGATCGTTCAATCCGGCTTCGCGCGATTTGTCGCGCCAGTCGCGGGCCTCCGCGAGATTGGGCGCGACGCCGAGCCCTTCCGCGAGAATATGGGCGAGGCGGTTCTGCGCGACGGCGTTGCCCTTCAGCGCCGCCTTGCGGAACCATTCCGCCGCGGCCGCCTGATCGCGCGCGACGCCGACGCCGTTGAACTGCAGAACGGCGAATTCGACCATGGCGGGAACGAAGCCGAGTTCGGCGGCGCGCCTGAACCATTCGGCCGCCTCCTTCTCGTCCTTGGCGACGCCTTTGCCGCTCTTATAAAGAACGCCGAGCGCATAATGAGAATCGGCGTCGCCCTTCTCGGCGGCGCGGCGGAAATAATCCGTCGCCTTGGCGAAATCCGAAGGCGCTCCCTCGTTTTCCAGCGCGAGTTCGCCGAGAAGATGCAGCGCCGCCGGCTGGCCCTGCGCCCCGGCCTTTTCGAGATAGGCGCGGGCGAGCGCGCGGTTCTTCGGCGCGCCCGAGCCTTGCAACGCGGCCGCGCCGTAGAGATAGGCGGCCTCCTTGTCGCCGGCGTCGGCGCCGCGCCTGAACCAGTCCATCGCGGCCTTCAGATCGCGCCCGACGCCCGCGCCTTCGAGATAGAGCTGGCCGATGAGCGTCGCCGCCGCGGCGTCCTTGGGATTCGCCGCGACCCGCTTCTTCGCCTCCTTCATCGCCGCGACATAGTCGCCGCGCTGATAGGCGCCGAAGGCGAGATCGGGGGCCGACGCCTCATTCGCCGCCCGCGCGCCCGGCGCGAGGAAGAGGACGACAAGCGCCGTCATTGCAAAGCGCCTTTGGCTGCGGATCATTCGCCTTCTCCCTTAAGCCTCGCCAATGCGTCCGCGACCGCCGCCGCCGGCCCGCGCGCGTCGCGCCAGACCGCGTCGTCGATCAGCGTGAAATCCGCGCCGGCGGCGGCAAGCGGCCCGATCTCTTCGAGAGTCCGCGCGCGCGCGACGCAGGGCGTGCTGAAAAGCTCCGCCCACCAGGCGACGCGCTCGACAAGCGCTGCGGGGTCGCGCGCCGAAAGGATCACATAATCGGCGCCGAGTTCTCCCGCGCGCATGGCGTCGTCGCGCGTCTCGAAGTCGCCGGCGCCGACGATATAGCGCGGCGAGAGTTTCTTCACGGCCTCGGCCAGCTCTTCGCCGCAGCCGGCGATATGCGCGCCGTCGGCCCCCGCGCGCAGCGCGACGTTCGGCGCCGCTTCGGCGAGAACGGCGACGCCCTTCTCCTGCGCCCCCGGCGCCAGCGCGCGAATGATCGCCTCATTCGCCCGCTCGTCCGTTCCCGAAAAGCGAATGAGCAGGCTCGCGACGTCCCCCGCCCCAAGCGCGGCGTCGAGCAAGGGCGCGAAGCCGGCCGCCTCAATGAGCGGCGGCGTCGCGAGATAGAGGCGCGTCGTCTCCTCGCTCATTTAAGTCTTCAGCTTCTCGAGCCAGGCGAGCGCCGCCGCGCGCACATTGTCGGGCGCCGTTCCGCCGAAACTCTTGCGGCTCTCGACGGATTTCTCGACCCCAAGCACGTCCAAGACCTCGGCGGTGATGCGCGGTTCGACGCCTTGCAATTCCTTAAGCGTGAGTTCGTCGAGCCCCACGCCGCGCGCTTCGGCGAGCGCGACGATGCGGCCGGTGACGTGATGCGCCTCGCGGAAGGGAAGCGCGAGCGCGCGCACGAGCCAGTCGGCGAGATCTGTCGCGGTAGCGTAGCCGGCGCCCGCCGCCGCCTTCATGCGCGCGCGATCGACGCGCATGTCATAGACCATGCCAGCGATTGCAGCGATAGAGAGCGCGAGCGTATCGAGCGCGTCGAAGGCGCCTTCCTTATCCTCCTGCATGTCCTTGGAATAGGCGAGCGGCAGGCCCTTCATCACGACGAACAGGGCGACGAGCGCGCCGATGACGCGGCCCGACTTGCCGCGCGCCAGTTCGGCGGCGTCGGGATTGCGCTTTTGCGGCATGATCGACGAGCCGGTGGTGAATTTGTCGGAAAGCGCGACGAAGCCGAATTGCGGCGTCGTCCACAGCACGATCTCCTCGGCGAAACGAGAGAGATGCGTCGCGCAGATCGCCGCCGCGCTCAGCGTCTCCAGCACGAAGTCGCGATCGGAGACGCTGTCGAGGGAATTCGCCGTCGGGCGATCGAAGCCGAGCGCCTGCGCCGTCATGACGCGATCGATCGGAAAGCTCGTGCCGGCGAGCGCCGCCGCGCCGAGCGGACATTCGTTGAGCCGCGCGCGCGCGTCGCGAAAACGGCTGCGGTCGCGGGCGATCATCTCGACATAGGCGAGGAGATGATGGCCGAGCGTCACCGGCTGCGCCGATTGGAGATGAGTGAAGCCCGGCATGACGCCGCCCGCCTCCTCCAGCGCGCGGGTCGCGAGCGCGCGCTGCAGATCGGCGAGCGCCGCGTCGAGCGCGTCGATCGCGTCGCGGATATAGAGCTTGAAATCCGTCGCCACCTGATCGTTGCGCGAGCGCGCCGTATGCAGCCGGCCCGCCGCCGGCCCGATCAGTTCCGCGAGCCGCGACTCGACGTTCATGTGAATGTCTTCGAGCGCGCGGGAGAAATTAAAGGCGCCGCTCTCGATCTCGCCTTCGATCCGCTCCAAGCCTTGCGCAATCTGATCGGCGTCGGCTTTAGAGACGATGCCGCGCGCGGCGAGCATGGCGACATGGGCAAGCGAGCCGCGCACGTCCTGAAGGCCGAGGCGCTTGTCGAAATCGATGGAGACGTTAATCGCCTCGAGAACGGCGTCGGTTGCGCTTTGAAAGCGGCCGCCCCATATTTTGCTCGTCATTTCCAACCCCGGAGCCCACGCCTCATGGCCAAACCGCCGACGCCCCCGCGATCTCCCCTGTTAGTCGCGAAGGCGGCGCTGATAACGATGGCGGTGGGCGTCGCGTTTGTATATGCGATCGGCAGCATGGGCGGCAAGAAACCGCCCCCCGGCGCGCTTGAAGAAGGGCAATCGCAGGAGAGGGCCGCTCAAGAAGGCGCCTCCGACGAGCGGAAAGCGGGGGCGGAATCCTGCGCCGTCTCCGCCAAGATCGCGGAAAGCGTAAAGGATCTCGCCAAGGGCGAGATCGCGGCGATGATTATCACGTCGAAGCCGGAGCCCGTCTCGCTCGGCGCTTTCAACGGACCGGACGGCGCGCCGGTTACGCTCGCCGCCTTTAAGGGCAAGACGACGCTCTTTAACGTTTGGGCGACCTGGTGCGCGCCGTGCCGCGCCGAAATGCCGGCGCTCGATAAGTTGCAGGCGGAAATGGGCTCCGACGCCTTTCAGGTCGTCGCGGTCAATGTCGACACGTCGCGGCTCGACCGGCCCAAGGCCTTTCTCGAAGAGACCGGCGTCAAGTCTCTGGCCTATTACGGCGACCCCAAGGCCAATGTCTTTTTTGAGCTGAAACAGTCGGGCAAGGGGCTCGGTCTGCCGACCACCCTGCTGCTCGGCCCTGACGGCTGTCAGATCGGCCTCATGAACGGCCCCGCCGTCTGGGACAGCGCCGACGCCAAGGCGCTCATCGCCCGCGCCGTCGAAGCCGCGCAATAGGCGCTTCGCCGCGCTTTCCAAAGACGCGCGCCCACCCCACCTATAGCGGGAAAACGCCTGCGACAGGCGTCTCAAAACAAGGAGAACGGTCCATGCATGTCTCGATCGAACAGGCGCATCAGGCGATCGCGGCGGCGCGCGCCAAGGCGATCGAACTCAAGACGCAAATGTGCATCGCCGTCGTCGACTCCGGCGGCGTGCTGAAGGCGTTCGAGCGCATGGACGACGCCTGGGTCGGCAGCATCGACATCGCGCTGAAGAAGGCGAAGACCGCCGTCTTCTTTGGCATGCCGACAGGCCAGATCGGCAAGCTGTCACAGCCCGGCGGCCCGCTTTACGGGATCGAGCACTCCAATGACGGGCTCATCACCTTCCCCGGCGGGCTGCCAATCGTCGACGCGAATGGCGTGATGATCGGCGCCGTCGGCGTGAGCGGCTCCTCGGTCGAGAATGATCACGCCGTCGCGCAGGCGGGCGTCGAGACGCTCGGCGTTTGCGATCTGCCCGAGCATCCCTGGCGCACTTGACGCCTCGCGACGGCCTGCCCGCGATCAGTGACGCTTTTTATGCTTCTTGTGCGGCTCGGCGGCGGGTTTGGGCTCCGTCGGGGCCGCTGCGGGCGGCTCGGCGGCTTGAACGGGAGGCGCCGCGACGGGCGGCTCGGCCGCTGGCGCGGCAGGCGCCGGCGTGACGACCTCTTCAAGAATGATTGTCTCTCGATTGGCCGTCGGCCCCGACGGCCCCGCGGTGAGCCACCAGGTCGCGGCGGCGGCGGTCAGAATGATGAGCGCCACCAGAAGCCCGACGGCGCCGCTCTGCTGCGCGGGCGCGGCGGCGGCCGGCGCGGGCGGCGGCGGAG
>NZ_JAZHYN010000017.1:0-61943 GCF_036576025.1 Methylocystis borbori
GCGCGGCGCGCGCTCGGGGCTCGGCGCCGGCCTCTTCGAGCAGGGCGGCCTCATCGTCGACGGCGGGCGCGGGCCCAACACAGCGACGCCGCCCGTCATCGCCCGGGCGGAATTTCCGCAAGAATGGCGCGCGATCGTCGTCTGCGACCCGGAAAGCGTCGGCCTGCACGGAGCCGACGAGCGCGAGGCTTTCGCGGAGCTGCCGCCATTCGATCCCAGCGTGAGCGGCGAACTCTGCCGCCTCGTGCTGATGCAGGCGCTGCCGGCGCTCGCCGAGCGCGAGCTTGCGCCCTTCGGCGCGGCGGTGACGCGCATTCAGGAGATCGTCGGCGATTATTTCGCCCCGGCGCAGGGCGGGCGGCGCTTCGCCAGCGCCAAAGTGGGGGCGATCGTCGCGCGGCTCCTGGCGCTCGGCGCGACCGGCGGCGGCCAGACGTCCTGGGGGCCCACGGGCTTCGCCTTCGCGCAGAGCGAGGCGGAAGCGGCGCGCCTTCTCGCGCAAATCGGACCGGAGGCCCGCGCGCAGGGTCTCGACGTCTCGATCCGCCAGGGCCTCAATCGCGGCGCGAAGATCGACGCGGTTTATGGAAGAGTGGCGTGAGGAGACCGCACTCGCGCCGCAATTTCGTGGCGCCTTATGCGCCATGTCGAGCTTTTCGCTTCTTCGTCCCGCGCTCACTTGCGCATTTCTCGCCGGTTTCGCCGGCGTGGCCCCGGCGCAGGAAGCGCCCGCGAGCGGCGGCGCCTGGATCGGCCGCCTGTTCGACGCCGCGAAACTGCGCTCCGCCCCCGCGCCGACGCCTGATTTCGTGCACGATTCGCGGTCCGAACATCTCGAATACAGGGCCTTCGATGCGCCGGCCGACCGCAAGGCGGGGCGCAAGACCGCCGCCGAGCTAAGGGCGGACGGCGCCGGCCTCGACGCCGCCCTCGCGGAAAACCGCCGCAAGGCGGCGCGGGTCGCGACGCCCGACGCGCCCAAGAAATAACCAGTCCTGCATCGAGGGCTTGCTCGAAGGGCGCCGCGCGGTCGAAATAGGCCGATGCGCCGCTTTCCGCTCCTGGCCCTTTCGCTGATCCTCCCGCTGCTCGCGGCGGAGGGCGCCGCCGCGCAGGCGAGCCGCTCCGTCGTCGCGATGACGCTGACGCAGACCGATTACGGCGGCGGGCGCGTCTATCTCCCCATGCGCTTCGGCAATGTCGCCGGCGCGATGCGCCTCGATACCGGCGCCACCACGACGCGGCTGCGGCGCGCGCCCTGGAACAAGGATTTCCCCATCGTCGGCCAGAGCCGCTCCACCGGCGCCTTCGGCCAGACGACGCTTTGCGAGGACGTGGAGGCGGCAAATGTCGCGCTGAAGGCGAGCGAGGGAAACGACATTGCGCGCGGCAAATATGAGGTCGCGCGCTGCGCGGCGGACGACGGCGACGATCTCCTCGGCCTCGATTTTTTCAAGAACGCCCGCTTCACGATGGATTTCGTGCGCCGCGAGATGGTTTTCTTTGGGCCGCCGTTCGGCGGGAACCCCCGCCCCTTCCGCCGGCTCGGCCCGGAAAAGCGGCTCGTCGGCGTCGACTTTCGCTCAGGCGCCCTCACCGTCATCGGGCTCTTCGACACGGGCGCGGAAATCTGCGCCGTCGACCGCGCCTTTGTCCTGAAACACAGGCGGCTTTTTGCGCCGACGAAGGAGAGGATCGGCGCGAGCGAGGCGTCGGGACGGAAATTCGCGTCGCGCCTCTTCAAGATCAAGGAGATCGATCTCGGCGCCGGGCGCATCGCGCGCGACGTCTATGCGCTCGTCTATGACTTCGGCCCCTTGCGCGCGGCGCTCGGCCGCGAGACGAGCTTCATTCTCGGCTTCAACCTGCTCAGCCAATTCGCCTGGGAGCTGGATTTCCGCGCCGCCGACGCGCCGCTGTGGGACGCGCGCGGAAAGTAAAAGACGCGCGGCAAAGGCCCGGCATGGCGTTTGCCAGCACTCCCGAGACATGGGATGCTTGCCTTCGTCATGACCTCAGACGCTCCTCCCCCCGATTTCGCCCAGACGCATCCCGGCCTCAGCGTGCTGCGCATGGCCTCGCTCATCGCCGAGGGCGAGGAGGGGCCGGACGAGGAGACGCTCGATCTCCTCTTCGAGCAGGTCGAGGCCGGCCATCTCGTTGACGTGGCGCCCGCCGACATGTGGCCGGAGCTCACGCGCGGGCTGATGGGCCGCGCGCCGTCGAAAATGATCGCGACATTGCGCGACAGCGGCGCGCTTGCCTGCATCCTGCCCGAGGTCGTAGCGCTCTTTGGCGTGCCGCAGATTTCCGAAGCGCCCAACGATGTCGATATCGGCGAACATTTGCTGGAGTCGCTCGACGAGGCGGCAAGGCGCAATGCGCCGCTCGCGGTGCGTTTCGCGCTTCTCGTGATGAATGTCGGCAAGGCGGATTCGCCGCGCGAACATCTCCCCGCCCATTACAAGCATATCGAGCGCGGCGGTCCGCGCATCGAGGATATCGCCGCGCGCTTCGGCGCGCCGGAAGAATGCCGCGACCTCGCCATGCTGGCGCTCGCCGAATGCGAGCGCGTGCATCGCACCTCGAAAATGCGCGCGGGCCCCGTCGCCGCCATGCTGGAGCGGCTTGACGCTTTCGACAATCCCGCGCGTTTCGAGCGGCTGATGAGCGTCTGCACATGCGACTATTGCGCTTATGAGGGCCGCGCGGGACAGGCCTATCCGAAAGCGACGCTGCTGGAGATCGCCATCAAGGCCTGCGCCGATATTGAAGCGACGGATTCCGACGAGGAGCGATTGAACGCCCGCGCCGAAGCCATCGCGCGGGCCTTTCGCTCGGAGCGCTGGTCGAGCGAATTGGCGAGCGAATAACGGGCGCCGGCGATATTTCCTTTTCGTCAGTTCGGCGCGCCGCCCCCTCTCCCCGACCCGAAGTCGGCTGTTGCCGACTTCGGTCTTCGATGCGCAAGTCGGAAACATCCGACTTGCGACGGGGAGAGGTTTGTGCGCCCGCGCCGAAGTCATCGCGCGGGCCTTTCGTTCGGAGCGATGGTCGAGCGAATTGGCGTAGGGTTGCCTCTGAATAAAGGTCTGTATTGCGCCAAATTTGGACCTTCGAACGAGGTTCAATAGTGACAATTGTGGAGCGCTCAAGGCGTCTTTAAAATGCGATGACCACGCGTGCGTGCCTTATTTGTTAAAAATGATCGGGAGATCGAGAAATGCAGAACAGTCCTGTTTCTATTTCGATTTCTGGAACACATATACGTCCATGTAGATATCGAGTGATTTTTGTTTTTTAACTTTGCTATTCTTACAAGCCTTCAACGTCACGTTAAAGAGCGAGCGAGCAGCATGACCTCAGGACGCTGGCGCGCATATCACCTGGCCCGCGCCGCGCATAGACGTGTAGCCGGCGGCAATGATGCCAACGACACGACGAAACTCGCCAAGAGCGCCGATAATCTAGACGCCATACGCAAGAGTGTCGAAGACGCGACCTCGGTCAGCGCCGGCCTCTGGCTCTCGTATCTCTTCGTTTTGTTCTATTTCGCGGTGGCGGCCGGCGCGGTCACGCATACCGATCTGTTGCTGATGAACCCAGTCAAGCTGCCGTTCTTAAACATCGAGCTGCCGCTGCTCGCATTCTTCTTTCTCACGCCGTTGCTCTTCCTCGTCTTGTATGCGTACACGATGGTGCACTTCGTTCTTTTGGCGAAGAAGGCGCTTCGGTTTCACAACCGGCTCTATGACCAATTTCCGGGGGACGATGACCGAAGCATATCGATTCGCGATGGCCTGCGGCGGCAACTGCCAAGCAACATCTTCGTGCAGTTTCTCGCCGGACCGAGCGACGTTCGCAATGCCGGCTTTGGTCGTCTTCTGGAACTCATCGCTTGGACAACGTTGGTCCTTGGGCCAGTCACGCTTCTCTTGCTGCTCCAGATCCAATTCCTACCTTACCATGATGGCCTCATCACTTGGACGCAGCGCTGCGCTGTCATGGCTGATCTTTTGATCATCTGGTGGCTGTGGCCCAAAATTCTTGCCGGGAGCGGCGATTTGCGCGGATGGAGCTCATGGACGACATGGGCGAACGCTTCGATCGCACTCGTAGCGAGCGGGGCCACCTTTCTGTTCTCATGGACGGTCGCGACGTTCCCGGGCGAGTGGCAGGAGGCGCCTCTGAAATGGTTCGCTTTGATCGAGCCGGTGCGGATTAACGCAGCGATCTTCAATGGCGAAGTCAATGACATCACCCGGCGCCGCAACAGCTGGCTCTCGAACACACTCATCCTGCCAGGTTTTAGTCTCTATGAAGCGCGGAGGAGTGAATCGAAGGAGCATTCAATCGACTTGCGCGGCCGCCATCTTGAAGGCGCCATCTTCAGGGAAGCGAATTTCGGAGAGAAAGCCGATTTCACCGGGGCCTATCTTCAAGGGGCATCACTCACCAGTGCTCGGCTTCTCGGGGCATCGCTGGATAAAGCATTGCTCCATGGTGCGTCTCTTGAGGGAGCCCGACTACAAGGTGCGTCGTTCAAGGATGCCTGGCTACAAGGCGTGTCGCTTGAAGTCGCACACATAGAGGGCGCCACGTTCCTTAGAGCAGACCTTCAAGGCGCATCACTCGATATGGCGTTTGCTCAGGGCACATGGTTTAGGGGCACGCAACTTGAGGGCGCATCGTTTTGGTTCTCGAATCTTCAGGGGGCTTCGTTTGAAAATGCAGTTCTTATCGCCGTGGATTTCGAGAACTCCTATCTCTGGCGCAGCCAGTGGGGAGAGCCACGCGGCCCAGACGGCCTTCACACCCTGCGGGCCGACGGCGTGCACTGGAGCCCGATCGCAAACTACATGCTCGCGAGCGATTACGGAAACGAAATGCTCTCTTCCACAGGATACCTACCCTGGAGCGACGACTCATATGGATTGTTGAGAAAAGAGATTGAAAGCATTCCCGAGGGGGATCACCGGACCTGGGCGCTCAAGCGGATCAGCCAGCTCGATTGCCGCGACACGAGCCTCACTCCCCTTTGCAATCAGGCAACCTCGCCCCCGCCGAAAGTTTTCGTGAGTATCGTCGAGCCGCGGGAAGACGCCTTCTATCTGGCTTTCGCCGACGAAGTGGTCAGGCTCGTGTGTAACGATCCGCGGAAGCGAGAGTTCAGAGCTATGAGGATGGATCATGTGTCGCCGTTCGAGTTTAACGCGATCAACACTCTGCGCGGGCTGATAAGCTATCGATTCAATCGCTTCTTCTCCGAAAGGTCGAAACTCGTATCGCGCTTCCAGCAGCCCGATTGCTGGGTCTCGAAATTGTTGACTGACAACGACAAGGCCAAGCTGAAGGAGTTTTTAAGATAGGCCGCGATGACCGCTTCGGGTCAGAAGCGGGCGCTCGAATACCTCGACCCTCGCCTGCCGCTGCTGGTGCCGATAAAAAACGCGCTGGATGTGTCGGAGGGAATGACCCACCCTCGCTAGGGTGAATGCTAGCGCTCGATTAAACTCTATTTGGAGAATCGCGGAGCGCCGCGCTAAAAATCGCGCGGCGCTTATTGTCTCATGAGCGCGATGGCGTCGCTTCTCGATCACAGAAACGATCCAAAGAAGGCGCCGCCGATTCCCGCCAGCACGGCCGTGGCGACGACCCCCGGCAGGCCAAACAGCGCGCCGCCGATTCCAGCGCCGATGGCGGCGCCGACGATCGCGCCGACAGTCGCCATTGTCATGTGTTCTCTGGCTGATATCATCGTATCCTCCATCACATGCGCCCCTCGTTGCAGGGAGGCGTCATAGGGACTTAGAGCCGGCTTGGCGGTGGGCAAGCCCCTCCAAAATAGGCTAAACTCCCGTTTCGCTCCCTTCGGAACAAACACTGAAATGTCGGATTTCTATCGCATCAAGCGCCTGCCCCCTTACGTCTTCGAGCAGGTAAACCGCCTCAAGGCGCGCGCCCGCGCCGGGGGCGCCGACATCATCGATCTCGGCATGGGCAATCCGGACCTGCCCGCGCCCAAGCATGTCATCGACAAGCTGGTCGAGACCGCCGGCAAGCCCCGCACCGACCGCTATTCGGCGAGCAAAGGCATCGCCGGGCTGCGCCGGGCGCAGGCCGCCTATTACGCCCGCCGCTTCGGCGTCTTGCTCGATCCCGAGTCGCAGATCGTCGCGACGCTCGGCTCCAAGGAGGGCTTCGCCAATATGGCGCAGGCGATCGCCGAGCCCGGCGACGTGGTGCTCGCGCCCAACCCCTCCTACCCCATCCACGCCTTCGGCTTTCTCATGGCGGGCGGCGTGGTGCGCTCCGTCTCCTCCTCGCCGACGCCGGATTATTTCCGGGGGCTGGAGCGGGCGATCCTGCATTCGATCCCCAAGCCGATCGCGGTCGTCGTCTGCTACCCGTCCAATCCGACGGCGGAGGTGGCGACGCTCGATTTCTACAAGGACCTCGTCGCCTTCGCGAAGAAGCACGAGATTTTCGTGCTCTCCGACCTTGCCTATGCCGAGGTCTATTTCGACGACAATCCGCCGCCCTCGGTGCTGCAGGTGCCGGGCGCGATGGATGTGACGGTCGAATTCACCTCCATGTCGAAGACATTTTCGATGGCGGGCTGGCGCATCGGCTTCGCGGTCGGCAATGAGCGGCTGTGCGCGGCGCTGGCGCGGGTGAAGAGCTATCTCGACTACGGCGCCTTCACGCCGGTGCAGGTCGCCGCCGCCGCCGCGCTCAACGGGCCGGACGATTGCATCAAGGAGATGCGCGCGATCTATAAGAAGCGGCGCGACGTGATGGTCGAGAGCTTTACGCAGGCGGGCTGGCCAATCCCGGCGCCGCGCGCCTCCATGTTCGCCTGGGCACCGGTGCCGGAGCGCTTCCGCAATATTTCGAGCCTCGAATTCTCGAAGCTGCTGATCGAGAAGGCGGACCTCGCGGTGGCGCCGGGCGAGGGCTTCGGCGAGCATGGCGAGGGCTATCTGCGCCTCGCGCTGGTCGAGAACGAGCAGCGCATCCGCCAGGCGGCGCGCAATCTGCGCCGCTTCTTCGAGACGGCGGAGAGCCATCTTCATAATGTCGTGCCGCTGCAGGCGCGGGGGTGAGGGATCGTCCAACTATGTTTCCGTCATTTGGACACGTCCGTCATCGCGCGCGTAACGATGATCGGGCGAGAGGAAAGCGCAATGCGCGCGACCATGAAGAAATCCCGGCGCCGGAATTTACGCTCGACATCCTGCTCGCGGGCATGACGCCAGACAAACTTCATGAAGAAGAGGATTTCGGCGCTCCTGTCGGCCGCGAGGCGCTATAGTCGACAATTGACGCAAGCATGGGGCTTGTCATTCCAATCTACTCGAACAACTCGGATGTCATTCCCGCCGCACGCTTTGCGCGCGAGCGGGAATCCAGAGCAATGGTCATGACTCTTGTCGCGATTCTGGATTCCCGGTCAGGTCTTCGACCTGCCGGGAATGACAGGCCGAGCAATCAATCGGATTTCGCATGATCCGCTCGACTTATGTACAGACCATGGCGCGCTACAGTCGCTGGCAGAACGGGAGCCTTCGCGCCGCTGCGGACGGCCTGTCGGACGAAGCGCGGCGAAAGGATCGCGGCGCTTTCTTCAAATCGATTCATGCGACCCTCAGCCATCTTCTCTGGGCGGACCATATGTGGCTGAGCCGCATTTCCGATGGCCCCAGGCCTTCGACGCCGCTGAGCGAATCGGGCTCCTATCGCGACGAGTGGGACGCCTTGAAACAGGACCGCATCGCCTGCGACGAAAGGCTGATCGCCTGGGCGGACGCCGTGAGCGACGACTGGCTCGCCGGCGATCTCGTCTGGCGTTCGAGCCTGATGCAAACGGATGCCGTCAGGCCGAGATGGCTTGTCGTCAGCCACATCTTCAATCACCAGGCCCATCATCGCGGCCAGATTCATGCGATGCTGACGGCCGCGGGCGCCAAGCCGCAGGACACCGATCTGATCTTGATGGAATCGCGCGCGCCTTAATCGCCGATCAGGTTTTCCAGGAACCCCACGAGATCGTCGGTCGCGAAATCCACATGCGGCTCGGAGCCGTCGGCGATCTCCCACGCCTCGCGCTCGGGGCCTTCGTCATGGGGCGGCAGCACCAGCACCGTCGTCATCCCGCGCCGATGCGGCACGACGAGATTGCGGACGATATCCTCGAAGATCGCCGCGCGCTTCGGCTCGATCTTCAATTTGTCGAAGAAGCGCGCATAGGCGCCCTCGTCGGGCTTGGCGATGAAATCGGCTGCGATGATGTCGAAAATATCCTCAAAAAGATGATCGATTTCGAGCTGCTTCGCCGTCTCGATCGCGTGATGGCGCGAGCCATTGGTGAGGATGAGCTTTCTCCCCGGCAGCGCCGCGATCGCCCGCGCCAGCGAATGATCGGGATCGAGAGATGAGCGGTCGATGTCGTGGACGTACGAGAGATAGGTCTCGGCGTCGACGCCATGCTCGGTCATCAGTCCGCGCAGCGTCGTGCCGTAGCGCTCGTAATAATGTTTCTGCAAGGCGCGCAGCGACAGGGCGTCGAGGCCGAAGAGCCGCATCATGAACAGCGTGATGCGCATGTCGATCTTCGGCCAGAGATCGGCGGTCTGCGGATAGAGCGTATTGTCGAGATCGAACACCCAGGTGTCGATATGGGCGAAACGCTCTCTCGCCCCGCTTGCCGGGAGAGGGAGAGGGGCCTGGGGTTCGTTCACGGGCGCCGCTCGATCCTTTTCATGCTGCAAGCAGCATCGCCAAAAATCCCCCGCCCCTCGCCTAACCTCTCCCGCAAGCGGGGAGAGGACTAGCGCGTAATCAGCGTGCCGGCGCCGTGATCGGTGAGCAACTCGATCAGCACGGCGTGCGGCAGCTTGCCGTCGAGGATGACGACGCCCTCGACGCCGCGCTCGATGGCGTACATGCAGGTCTCGACCTTGGGGATCATGCCCCCCGTAATCACGCCATCGGCGATGAGGCCGGGAATGTCCGCGACCTTCAATTCCTCGATGATGCGCTTGTCCTTGTCGAGCACGCCCGGCACGTCGGTGAGGAAAATGAGGCGCTTGGCGTGGAGCGCGCCGGCGATGGCGCCGGCGAATGTATCGGCGTTGACATTATAGCTCGCGCCGTCCGGCCCCTGCGCGACGGGAGCGAGCACGGGGATGAGTTCGCGGCCGAGCACCTGGTCGAGCACGGTGGTGTCGACCTTGTCGGGCTCGCCGACGAAGCCGAGATCGACGCCGTCGGAGCGCTCGAGCTTCTTCGCCGTGAGCATGCGCCCGTCCTTGCCCGTAAGCCCGATGGCGCGGCCGCCTTCCGAATTGATGTAGCCGACGATCTGCTTGTTGATGGCGCCCGCGAGCACCATTTCGACGACGTCCATCGTCTCCTCGTCGGTGACGCGCAACCCGTCGGCGAATCGCGATTCGACGCCGAGGCGCTTGAGCATCGCGCCGATCTGCGGCCCGCCGCCGTGGACGACCACGGGGTTTACGCCGGATTGTTCGAGCAGCACCATGTCGCGCGAGAAATCGCGCGCCACCGCGTCGTCGCCCATGGCGTGGCCGCCATATTTCACGACGACGATGGCGTCGTCATAGCGCAGCATATGCGGCAGCGCCTGCATGAGAATACGGGCTTGCTGGAGCGCGGTGTCGACGGTTTCGGTCATGAAATTCTCGTGGTGCGCGGCCTCTTCCTATCGGAAAGGGCTATAGCGCCCCACCTAGCCCGGGGCGTCCGTCGCATTCAAGCGTTTCGTTCGGAAAGAAGCCTTGCGATCGCCCCGCGCAGCGCGCCGATCCCCTCGCCGCTGTGCGAAGAGGTGAAAATCACCTCCGGAAAGGCGGCGGGGCGTTTGGCGAGCGTTTGCGCCGTCGCGGCGACAACAGCCGCGCGCTCGGCCGCCTTTAATTCGTCATGCTTGGTGAGCGCGATCTGATAGGAGACGGCCGACTGGTCGAGGAGATCGAACATCTCTTCATCCAAGGGCTTTACGCCGCGCCGCCCGTCGATCAGCACGAAGACGCGCGCCAGCGACGCCCGGCCCTTAAGATAGTCGCGCATCGATTGCGACCAGTTCGCGACCTTCTCCTTGCCGACGGCGGCGTAGCCATAGCCGGGCATATCGACAAGCCGAACGCGCTCGGCGCCCGGCGCGCCGCCAAGCGCGAAGAAATTGAGCTGCTGCGTGCGTCCCGGCGTGTGTGAGACGCGCGCGAGCGTCTTGCGCCCGGTGAGGGCGTTGAGCAGCGAGGATTTGCCGACATTGGAGCGCCCGGCGAAGGCGATTTCCGGCGGTCCTGCGGGCGGCAGGTCGCTCGCCTTGGCGCTCGCGAAAATAAAGTCGCAAGGACCGGCGAAGAGACGGCGGCCCTGTTCCACGAAATCTGTTTCTACGGCGTCTTGCATGGGATCGGCAGTCGGCAATGGGCGGTCGGTTTGTCTTCCGCCGAGCGCCTGAGCCCGACCGCCGCCTTTATGCGCGCTGGAACGTCTTGCGCAGATTGTCCCAGAACTCGAACTTCACGCCCGCGCGCTTCATGATCACGCCCTGCTGGGCGATGGAAAGCAGATTGTTCCACGTCCAATAGATGAGCAGGCCGGAGGCGAAGCCGCCGAGCGTGAAGGTGAAGATCACCGGCATCCAGGCGAACATCGTCTTCTGGATTTCGTCGGCAGGCTCGGGGTTCATCTTCATCTGCAGCCACATGGAGACGCCCATCAGGAGCGGCCAGACGCCAAGCGCGAGATAGGGGCCGAAGATCGCGACATGGGTCGGGTCATAGGGCAGCAGGCCGAAGAGATTGAAGATATTGGTGGGATCTGGCGCCGAGAGGTCCCTGATCCAGCCGAAGAAGGGCGCGTGACGCATTTCGATCGTCACGACGAGCACCTTATAAAGCGAGAAGAACACCGGAATCTGCACGAGCACCGGCAGACAGCCGGCCGCCGGATTGACCTTCTCGCGCTTGAAGAGCTCCATCTGCTCCGTATTGAAGGCGTGTTTGTCGTCGCCGTATTTTTCCTTCAGCTCTTTGATCTTGGGCTGAATCTCCTTCATCTTGGCGATCGACTTGTAGCTCTTGTTGGCGAGCGGCAGGAAGGCGAGCTTGACGATCACCGTCACCGCCAGAATGGCGAGGCCGAAATTGCCGAGGAGCTTGTAGAGAAAATCGATGAGCCGGAACATCGGCCGGGTGATGAAGTAGAACCATCCCCAGTCGATCAGGAGATCGAAACGCTTCAGGCCCGGATTGACCTTATAGGCGTCGAGCGTGTCGACTTCCTTGGCGCCGGCGAAGACATAGGTCGTCGCCTCGGTCGAAGCCTCCGGCTCGATCGTCCGCGCCTCGCCGACCGTATCGGCCTGATAGGTCTTCGTCGCCGCGCCCATCGCGGCGTAGCGCGCCTCGATGGCGGCGTTCTGATCGGGCGCGACGACGGCGCCCCAATATTTGTCGGTAAAGCCAACCCAGCCGCCGACGCCCTTGAAGGTTTTGACGGCGTTCGGCTCCTTTTCGATCTTGTCGTAAGCGAGCTCTTCGCCCTTGTCCCCGATGACGCCGATGAAGCCTTCATGCAGGGCGGCATAGCCGGCGGACGGCGGATGGCCGACGCGGGTCACGCGCGAGTAGACGTAAAGCGTCACCGGCTTGCCCGACTTGTTCTCGACGCGGTCCTTGACGGTGAAGAGATATTCGTCGTCGACCGAAACGATCCGCTTGAAGAAGAGGCCCTGGCCATTGTCCCAGGAAAGCGTCACCGGCTTTCCCGCGGTGAGCCGGTCGGAGTCCGCCGTCCAGAGCGTTTCGGTCGTCGGCAGAACCGGCGCGTTTTCCGTCTCGGCGGTGAGATAGCCGAGTTCGGCGTAATAGGGATTGGGGCCGCCTTCGGGCGAGAGCAGCGTGATGATCGGGCTCGTCGGGTCGACGGTCTCCCGATAGTTCTTCAAGGAGACGTCGTCGACGCGCGCGCCTTTCAGCGCGATGGTGCCCGAAATCGATTTGGTGTCGATTTGGAGGCGGGGGCTGGCGGCGAGCGCCTCCTCGCGCGTCCTCGGCGTGGCCTTTACCGGCGCGACCGCTTTGTCCGGGGCGCCGAGCTGGGGAATCTTCGCGATCCGCGCCTGCTCGGACTGGGCCTTGCGTTGCTTGTCCATCTGCGGGAAGGCATAGAAATAGTCCCACAGGCCGATGAAGACCATCGACAGCGCCGCGGCGAGGAGCATGTTTTTCGTGTTCTCTTTCATGGCTCCCTAGGCCTGTCTTCCTGTTTACGCCGGGGCTTCGCCGCGCCGCGATCGTTCAATTTGGCGAGACCTTCGGTCATTTGGGCGACGAGATCGGAAAAATCGGCGGCGAGCGTCGCGCTCCGCGCGACAAAGACGTAGTCGCGGCCCGGCTTCGCGCCAAGGGCGCCCCCGAGCCGCAAGGCTTCCCTCAGCCGGCGGCGAATGCGGTTCCGGCCCACGGCGCCGGCGGTCTTTTTCGTGACGGTGAGGCCAAAACGGGCGGGCGCTTCGTCGCCGTCGCGCGGCGCCGCCTGCAGGGTGAAGGCCGGCATGGCGAGGCGCGCCCCGACGCGCGAGACGCGCATGAAGTCGCGGCGCCGGCGCAAGACCTCCGGACGCGGCGACCGCTCTTCCTCGGCAGGGCCTTGCGCCCTCATTGAGCCCTCCGCCTCATGCGCGGCGGAGCCGGCTTAGGCCGAGAGGCGCTTGCGCCCGCGCGCGCGCCGGGCGGCGATGACGTTGCGGCCGCCGACCGTCGCCATGCGGGCGCGAAAGCCGTGACGCCGCTTACGCACGATCTTGCTGGGCTGATAGGTCCGTTTCACCGTCGTTCTCCGCTTGGCGAGGCGCGAACCGCCCCGCCCTTCTTTATCGCGCGCTAGCGCCGCCCAAGGCCGCGCCGCGTTTCTTGAAAAATCCGTTCGGCCTGCCCGCTGCGCCCGACGCAGAAGGCGGGGCGAAGAAAAACATTCGTCGCCCTTTAGGGGCGACGCCGAGTGAGCGCATATAGGGGGAAGCGCCTTTCCAAGTCAATGACGCGCGGACGGTCTTTCGCGCGAGAGGGCCGCCCTTTCGCGCCGGATTTGGAGCCCGCGCGCCGGCGCCGTTTGACTTACTAGACGACCGGTCGCATAATTCATCTCATGTCTGACCGCAATGCGACCGACGCCACGAAGAAGCGCCTCCTCGACCATGGCGTCGCGCTGATGCTGCGAAACGGCTATCACGGGACCGGCCTCGCCGAAGTGCTTGCGGCCGCCAAAGTGCCGAAGGGCTCCTTCTATTATTATTTCCCGAGCAAGGAAGAATTCGGCGCGCAGGCCGTCGAACATTATATCGCGCCCTTCATCAGGCGGCTCTCCGAGCATCTCGCAGCGGCCGACCGCGGCGGCCTTGACGCGCTCGCCGCCTATTTCAACGAGATGATCGGCGAACTCGAGGCCAATGATTTCGCTGGCGGCTGCCTGCTCGGCAATCTCATGGGCGAGATCGGGGGCGGCAGCGCGTCCGCGCGCGAGGCGCTTAAAAGAGCGGTCGATCGCTATCGCGACCTCCTCGCCAAGGGCCTTGCCCGCGCCCAGGCCGAAGGCGCCGCGCGCCAGGATCGCGAGGCGCGCGCGCTGGCCGACATGCTGGTCGACGGCTGGCAGGGCGCGCTTTTGCGCATGAAGGTGGAGCGCTCGGCCGCGCCGCTGCGGGCCTTCGTCGACGAGATGCTGCTCGGCTACTGCC
This sequence comes from Methylocystis borbori, assembly GCF_036576025.1. Taxonomy (NCBI): domain Bacteria; kingdom Pseudomonadati; phylum Pseudomonadota; class Alphaproteobacteria; order Hyphomicrobiales; family Methylocystaceae; genus Methylocystis; species Methylocystis borbori. Next base: position 13,772 of record NZ_JAZHYN010000017.1, read on the forward strand.
GCGCCTAAGGGGAAGGATTAAGCAAGAGCCGCCTTTCGTGCGGCCAGATCATAGACGACTGGTCTAATACAACCAAGGGAGCATCCAAATGAGAAAAAGTCTCGCGCCGCTCATCCTCGCCGGCCTCCTCTGCGCAGGACCCGCCAGCGCCGAAATCCTCGCGGCGATGAATTACGAAAGCAAGGCGGGCGTCGAACCCCGGCGCGAAGGCATCGCCGTCATCGACATCGACCCCGCTTCGAAGGCCTTCAACACCATCGTGAAAGAGGCGCCGCTGCCGCCCGACTTCGTCGCCCATCACATCTATTTCAACAAGGGCCAGACCAAGGCCTATGTCACCTCGCTCGGCCGCAGCGCGCTCGCCGTCTACGATCTCTCGATCTTCCCCGAAGGCGTCCGCTTCGTCCCGGTCCCCGACTGCAAGGTCGGCGAGGACATGGTCTTCTCGAACGACCGCAAGCGCTGGTTCCTCAGCTGCATGGGATCGAGCAATATTATTGTCGGCGACGCTGAGAGCGACCTAACGCTCAGCGTGATCGCCGCGCCGGAGCCCGCGAAGGGCGAAGCCGCAAAACCTTTCATCAAACATCCGCATGGGCTGACGCTGAACGAAAAGCTCGATCTCCTCATCGCGACGAGCACGGTCAATCCGGCCGACTTCAAACAGGCGGGAGAAACCATCGCGCTGATCGAAGCCTCGACCGGCAAGCCGCTTGCGACGCATAAAGTGTCGGAGAAGCCCTCGCCCGCTGGCGAAGCGCCGGTCGAGACCGCCTTCATTCCCAATCGCGAGCCGCCCGTCGCCTACATCACCAATATGCTCGGGGCGACGCTGTGGACCGCGACATGGGGAAAGGACAAGAGCGTCGATCTGCGCCGCGTTTATGACTTCGCATCCATCGGACAGGGCGTTCCGCTGGAGATGGAGTTCAGCGAGAGCGGCGACAGGCTTTATGTCACGACCGCCAAACCCGGCGCGCTCAACATCTTCGACATCGCCGATCCGCAGGCGCCGAAGCTCCTCGCCAGCGCGCCGACGGCGCCCGGCGCGCATCATTTCGTCTTCTCGCCGGATCGCCGCTACGCCTTCGTGCAGAACAGCCTCCTCAACCTGCCCGATATGAGCGATGGTTCGGTGAGCGTCGTCGATCTCGAAGCCAATAAGCTCGTCGGCAAGATCGACGTGCTGCAGAAGGCGGGCTTCAATCCCAATTGCATCATCCTGATGCCCAAATGGCGCGAAGCGGAGGATTAATACGAAATTTCCGCCGCGCCCTTCGCTCGATGCGTCATTCCCGGTCAGGCCGAAGGCCTGACCGGAAAGCTGGAGCAATATCCAAAGCGGTTGTTGCGACTCTATTTTTCCGATCGCGCGCGCAGCGTGCGTCGGGAGTCATTCGACGCCAAAACGGCCTTGGCGTTTTCCCTCAATTTTTGTCTTTGCCTCGCCGAGTCGCGACGGCGTATAGATTGAAACGCCGCGTGATTCGCGCGCCTGTCTCGTGCCTTTCCCGACGTTGCGTGATGCGTCCGCCCGCATAGCGCCCAAGATTAAGATTTTGGGCTGAGTCTCGGGTCGAGGTGAAGGTTTATTAACCAATTCCGCTTACCTTCCACGGAAGGTCGGCGAGATCGCTGGACGAGAGCGCCAGCCAGCCGCCGACGCGCGCTTTATACGCGGCCGGTCGCGGACGATGGAGCTCGGTGGGGAACCAACATGCGCGTTTTATTGATTGAAGACGACAGCGCAACGGCTCAGAGCATCGAACTCATGCTCAAATCCGAGAATTTCAATGTCTATACGACCGATCTCGGCGAAGAAGGCATCGATCTCGGCAAGCTCTATGACTACGACATCATCCTGCTCGATCTCAATCTTCCGGATATGTCCGGCTATGAGGTGCTGCGCACCCTGCGCGTCGCCAAGGTCAAGACGCCGATCCTCATTCTTTCGGGCCTCGCCGGCATAGAGGACAAGGTCAAGGGCCTGGGCTTCGGCGCCGACGACTATCTGACGAAGCCCTTCCACAAGGACGAACTCGTCGCCCGCATCCACGCCATCGTGCGCCGCTCCAAGGGCCACGCTCAATCCGTCATCACCACCGGCGACCTCATCGTCAATCTCGACCAGAAGACGGTCGAAGTGAGCGGCGCCCGCGTGCATCTGACCGGCAAGGAATATCAGATGCTGGAGCTTCTCTCGCTCCGCAAGGGCACGACGCTGACGAAGGAGATGTTCCTCAACCATCTCTATGGCGGGATGGACGAGCCGGAATTGAAGATCATCGACGTCTTCATCTGCAAATTGCGCAAGAAGCTCGCCAACGCCAGCGAAGGCCGAAATTACATCGAGACGGTCTGGGGCCGCGGCTATGTGCTGCGCGAGCCGAGCGAAGCCGACGAGCGCATCACGGCTTAAGTCAGGCTGCCGGTCGAGACCCGACTAGCCGTAAATCACGTTGGCGGTCCAGCCTCACTAAGCAGAGGCGAGCGTTGAGGGATTCCCGGCGTGTTGGCCGCTCCGCTTGAAGGAAACATCGACTTCAACTTCCTCATCGAGCTTCCCAAGGATCGCGATCAGGCGATCAAGCGTAAAGCGTCCCAGCTTCGCGCCGCGAATGCGCGAGAACTCGGAATGGGAAACGCCCGTTAGTTTTTCCGCGTCGCGCGTGGAAAGCCGCCGTTTGTCGAGCGTCTGAATGATCCTCGTGGCGATGAGCGCGCGCGCCTGAGCAAGGCCGGCGTCTGGCCGTCCGAAATCGCGATAGACGTTGCCCGAGCCGTGAACCAATTCAAAATCGTCTTTGCTCATTTCAGCGCCTCCTTCAGCCGCTTCAGCCTCTCTCGAATAAGATCAACCTCCATTTGTGGGGTTTTAATCCCTGACTTTGATTTCTTCTGAAAAGCGTTGATCAACCCAAATGTCCTCATGAATCTTGAGAACATAGATTGCGTGGAAGGCGTCGCCTCGATGCTTCAACGCGATTTCAAACACCCCGCCGTCAAGGCCCTTGAACGGCTTCGCCCTGTCCGATTTTCCGCCCGCCGCCGCGATCGTCAGCGCGTCGAGCATGTCGAAGCGCCATCCTTTCGCAAGTAACTTTTGTGCGGCGGGGCGGCTCTGAGGGTGCAGCTATGATGCAGAAGTGTTGAGTTTTGCATCATCGTGTAAGCCTTGCTGTTCCTTAGCAACAGGCATACCTCTGAACGTATGCAATGCAACGAAGGCAAAGCTTGCGACGCCGTTCTGCGCCATCTGGAAGCCCGCGAGGGTGCAGTGCGGTCAAAAATCCGATGGCCTGAAGAAGAACACCATCAAGGACCGGTCGAGCTGGTCTGCAATATTGGGAGCACACTTTACGCCCTCGAACACACCTGCATCGAGCCGTTTGAAGGGCTCATAAAGCTCAACCAAGAAGCCGAACGGGTGTTCGGGCCGATTGAAATGGCAGTCAGTGTCGTGGTGCCGGATGGCGAAGTATGGAACCTGAGCCTCCCGGCACTGGGGCTTCAGGGAAAGTCTGGCCGTGAGATTCGACAGGCTCAAAAGGCGCTAATTGAATTCATCAAAAGCACAGCGCCAACGCTTCCGCTGCTCCCTTATGCCGACTATCGAAAAGGTCCGCCACCATTCAACATCGCAAACGTGCCGTTTCCGGTGACGCTGCACCGTTTCCGCTCGGAAGTCCCCAGCACCGTTCCCGGATTCAAGCGCCTGATGATTTCGCATGTTGTGGCAGGCAATGAGGAGACTCGCGAAGCTCAGCGCCAAAAGCGCATTGAGAAAGCATGCAATGCACGCCGTTTTGACAAGTTAGCGGTTTGGAAAACCCGCATGGGAGCACGGACAGTTCTGATTTTAGAAAATACTGATCTATTTCTTACAAATGAGGAAATCGCGGCACACAATTATCTTGATATTGTCGCCAACTGCTCCAACAGTCCTGACGAGGCCTATTTGTTTGAAACGGGCCTAAATAGCCGTTGGTATTTGTGGCCGCTACAGATTGGTAAACAAACGTTTTTTGATATCTATAGCGATGCGAAGCAGCCCTTTGGGGAATTCATACCTTCGGAGCTTGTCTCTGCGACGAATAGATGAGTCGTATACGGCTCATTATCGAACCGAATGCATGATCTCATACGGCTCCGGCCCTTGCCGAGAGCGGGACCACAAGCGACTAGAAGAATCCGCGCTGCCTCGCGCGGAGTCGAGAAAAGCCAAATTCCTCGCGGGCGGTGTTTCAGGCGACGGCGCTCTTAGCGTCGGGGCTCGCATCTTCCGCCGCCGCTTGCGCCGCCGGCGTCGCTTCTATCGTGACGAGTTCAGGTTCGCTTCTGACGCTCACCTGAAGGCCGCAGGCCTTGGCGACGAGGCCCGCGTAATAGGCCTGGATCGCGCGCGCGTCGATCGCGCCCTCTTCCGATTCGCCTTCGAGCAGTTGCGGCACGGTGGCGGCGATGCGGGCGTTGACGCCTTTCGCCTCGATCTTAAAGGAGACGCGCTCTTCCTCGCCGGCGGAGCTCACCGAAATGACGCCGCCGCGCGGAATGGCGGCGTCGGCGAGCAGGCAGAGGTTCAAGAGAAGCTTCACCTTATTCTTCGACATGAGGACGCGCGGCACGCTCCAGAAAAGCTGCGTGCGTTCGTCGGCGAGAAGCTGGCGCGTAACGAGCTCCGCGTCGCCGGTGTCGATCGATGCGCCCTTGGAGCCGGCCGCGCCGAAAGCGAGACGGCAGAACTGCAGCCGCGCCGACGCCTCATTGGCGCTCGATTTGATGAGCGCCAGCGCATGGCCGCGCATTTCTGCGTCCTTCTCCTCCTCCAGCACTTCGAGTCCATTGACGATCGCGCCCACGGGCGAGATGACGTCGTGGCAGACGCGTGAGGAGAGAAGGGCGGCAAGGTCAAGGGGATCGAGCGAGAATTGGGTCATGACGCCATCCGGGTAGCGCAGCGAAAAAGGGCGCGAATGTTGCGCAGGCTTCGTCCGCTCTTCCTAATCGTCGGCGCGGACGGGCTGACCCGGCGCGCGAATCACTGCAATCAGGCTAGAGAAAACTAACGGTCGCAGCAGGGAATGCAAATCGTGAGGACGTTAATTTGGGAAGGTCGCCGGCGATGACGCCCGATGACGCCTTTGAAACGAGCGACGCCGAAGCCGACGCGCTCGCGCGCTGTTTCGCGATGCTTGCGATTCGGGCCGGCGCGCTGGCGATGGAGATTTTCGCCGCGCCCCAAATCGAATCTCGAATGAAAGGCGATTCGTCGCCCGTCACCGAGGCCGACGAGCGCGTCGAGGAATTTCTGCTCAGCGAACTCGAACGGGCGCTCCCGGGCGTTCCCCGCCTGGCGGAAGAAAGCGCCGCGCGCGGCGCGCGCCTGCGCGAAAGCGACGCTTTTCTGCTGATCGATCCGGTCGACGGCACGCGGGAGTTCCTGGCGCGCAGCCCGGAGTTCACCATCAATGTCGCGCTCGCGGAAAAGGGCGCCCCCCGCATCGGCGCCGTCTACGCCCCGGCGCAGGAACGGCTGTGGTTCGCGGGCGCGCGCGGCTTCGAGACGCGGGCGGCGCCTGGCGGCGCCCTGCCCGCGGCGCAGGATTTTCAGCCGCTGCGCGCGCGCCGCCGCCCCGCGGACGGCCTCGTCGCGCTCGTGTCGAAATCGCATCTCGACCCTGAGACGAAGGAATTTCTCGCCCGCGAACCCGTCGCCCGCAGCCTCGCCATCGGCTCCTCGCTGAAATTCTGCCTGCTGGCGCGAGGCGAAGCGGACGTCTATCCGCGCTTCGGCCCCACCATGGAATGGGACACGGCGGCCGGCGACGCGGTGCTGCGCGCCGCGGGCGGCGCGACGCTCACGCCGAACGGCGCGCCGCTTCTCTACGGCAAATCCGGGCAAGGCTACAGGAACGGCCCCTTCATCGCTTGGGCGGACCCGGCGTCGATTTCCTCAAGCGCAACGCTTCCTTAACCGCGTTGCGCAACTCTCTGTGACGCAATCCGCCGCGTCCGTTTTGCGACGCATCGGCGCCGCGAGTCGGCCACGCTTCGCGCCCACTCGTGACGTCGGCGACTATCGTTCGCGTTCTTTGGAGTTCCGCGATCATGAGCGAATCGAAATCGAACGCCGCCTCGCGCCGCGACCTGTTGCGGCTTGCCGGCGCTTCCGTCTGCGCCCTGGCGGCGCCCCTGTCTTTCGCGCGCGCCGATGCGCGGCCGGAGGCCTATTCGAGCGACGAAATCGTCGATAACGGCCATCGTTTCTTCGGCTCGATCTCGCGCGGCCTCGCGGAGGGCGTCGAGCGCGCCTCGCGCGAATGGGGCCGGCCCAACGCCTATATCCTCGGCCAGGAGGGAAGCGGCGCCTTCATCGGCGGCCTGCGTTACGGCGAGGGCACCATGTATACGCGCAACGCCGGCAAGCAGCGCGTCTATTGGCAGGGCCCCTCGATCGGCTTCGACGCCGGCGCCGACGGCGACCGCACCATGATGCTCGTCTATAATCTTCCTTCGGTCGACGCGATCTATCGGCGCTTCGCCGGCGCCAACGGCTCCGCCTATCTCGTCGGCGGCTTCGGCTTCACCGCGCTCAATAATGAGGAGGTCGTGGTAGTGCCGGTGCGCTCCGGACTCGGCGCGCGGCTCGGCCTCAACCTCGGCTATCTGAAGTTCACGCCGGCATCGACGTGGAACCCGTTCTAAGAGACGACCCTCCCAGCGGCGCGCTTTTCTCCCCTCGCGCCGCAATGTAATGATGTCCGGCCATGAACGCGCAGGACATCATCGCCAAGCTCCGCGAAAACGAGGCCACTCTACGGGCGCGGGGCGTGACGCACGCCGCCCTCTTCGGCTCGCGGGCGCGCGGCGACAATCGGCCCGACAGCGACATAGACATTATGATCGAGATCGCGCCCGACGCTCCGGTCGGCGTCTATGAATATGTCGCCATCACGCAATTTCTGTCGGAGCTTTTCGAAAACCGGGTCGATGTCGCGAATCGCGGCAAGCTGAAGCCCCTCGTTCGCCCAGTCGCCGAGCGAGACGCGGTTTATGCTTTCTAACAAGGCGCGACTGGCGCTGTTCGACATTCGCGACAACGCCGCGCTCGCGCGCGAATTTGTCGAAGGGCTGGATTTCGCGCCTTCGCTACGGATCGGCGCGCGTTCTATGCCGTCACGCGCGCCCTCGAAATCATATCCGAGGCCGCGCGCCGCCTGCCCCAAGACCTGCGCGACCGTCACCCTCATCTGCCATGGCGCGCAATCATGGGCGCGGGAAATGTCTATCGGCGCGACTATGACAATATCGCCGAGGAGTTCGTCTGACGCACTCTCCACGAAGATCTTCCGGCGCTGATCGCGGCGGTGTCCGACGAGATCGCCCGTCTTGACCCACCATAACCTCGGCTGCGCCCGAAGAGCGGCCGGGCGTAAGACCGGCCTCCGCGGGGATTTTCACGCCGAGGCTTCCGCCGCCTCGCCGCTTCCATCCGTCACGACGAAGCTGCAAACGCCGCAGGCTTCGTCGCCGCGCTGCAGGCGCCAGCGGCAATGGGCGCGAATCGTGCAGGCATGGCCGCGATCCGGCTTGATCGGCGCGCCGGCGTCCTTCAGCAGCCCGACGATCCGGCCGATCAGGCCGCATGCCTCGCCGTTCCACTGGACGCAGCGGCTTTCGGCGCAGGACGACGAAAAGCGGAAGCTTTGTTCGGGCGCGCCCTGGACGCGCGCCGCGGCCAGGAAATATTCGTCCGCGACCAGCGTCGTGGCGAAATGGGCGAGGCGCCCATCCTCGCCGACCGCGCCGATCACGGTGGCGCCCGTCATCGCCGGCGCGCTGGGACAGCGCGTCTCGCTCATATCCGCTCCTTCACGAGCGCGCCGATCTTTTCGATGGGAGCCGCGAGATCCTCGAATTTCTCGCGCAAGACGAAGCCCATCCATTCGCGCGGCAGATAGACGACGCGCTTTCCGAGGCTCGGCTGCGCGCCAAGACGCGTCAGCACGGCGCCCTGAATGTCGGCCGCGATGGAGCCCTTAAGCTCGTCGGAGATTTTAAGATCGCCCAGATCGACGACGAAGCGCGTCATAGCCGTCCCCCCTCTAAAGAGCGCTCTCGGCGAAACCCGCCTCGACATGCGCGGCCCCATCTGGCGGCGGCGTCGGCGCCTTGTCGCCATGCAAATGGATGAGCGCGCGGATCGGAGCCGCGGACGCTTTGCTTTCGGAGCCATTACATGGCAGTGTCCCCTCCGCTGTCCGCCGGGGGCGCGGAGACGGCAAGGGATTGCGGGTCTTGATCGAGCAGGCGATGTATTTTGCGCTCGGCTTCCTCGTGGCCGGGCTTCTTACATTGATGTTTTTGCCGGCTTTTTGGCGGCGTGCGCTTCGTCTGTCGATGCGGCGGCTGCAAATGCTCGCCCCCATGTCGATGGAGGAGGTCGTCGCCGAACGCGACCTGCTGCGCGCGGAATTCGCCGTCCGCGAGCGCCGACTCGAACAGGAAATCGAGGCGATCAAGACGGCGAGAGCCGGGGCGCTCGCCGAGAGCGGCCGCCGCGCCGCGCATATCATCGAACTCGAAACGCGCATCAAGTCGGCCGAGGCCGACTGCCGCGACATGAATCAGCGGGTGAGCGAAGCGCAAAGAATCGTCGCCGAGCGCTCGGAGCTTTTGCTTTCCACCGAAATGGCGCTGCATGAACTCACCGAGCGCGTCGAGAGCCTCAGCCGCCTCGAACCCGGCGGAGAGGCGTTCGATCTGGAGCGCCAGGCGCCCCTGAACCGCGTCGCGGCCCATGAGGCGACAATGCTCGCGCTGCATGAGCGCAACGCCGAGATGGCGCATGCGGTGGAGGCGATGCGCGCCGATTACGCCCAGGCCGCGGCGGCGATCGCCAAGGCGACCGGACTCGAACAGGAGCTGGCGCGCGTTTCCGCCGAACTGGAGACCATGCGGACCTGCGGCCAGTCGCTTGCGGCGGAGCTCGACGCGACGCGCGCCGAGCTCAAGACGGCGCAGGAGCGCTACCGGAACGACGGCGATCATTACCAAAACGCCCTGCGCGCCGCCCGCGCCGAGTCGCGCGACAAGGCCGACAAGCTCGAATCGGCGCGCGCCGACACCGCCATGCTGCAGGGCGCGGTGGAGGCCCTGCGCGCCAATCTGCGTCGCGGCGGCAATGGCGCGCATCCGGCGAGCGGCGGGGAGGCGGCGAGCGAGGGCGACGTCGCCGCGCTGCGCGAGGCGATCGTGCAATTCGGCGACCAGGTCGCCGCGCTCGACGCGGGGACGACGGACAAGACCCAGGTCAAGCGCGCTCTGTAACGCCCCGTTTCAGCATGGAATTTATCCCCGACCGTTCATACGCCGGTCGCAACCGCTTGCCATGCTCAACGCAAAGCAGGAGCGCGCAAATGGTTTACTTGTTCGAGTTTTTCGCAGTCGAAGCCACCGGCAATCGCCTGTGCCTCAATACGACGAAGCGTCGCGTAAAGACGGCGGCGCTGGCCGACGCCTATGGTCAATCCATGATGCGAGATCTCGTCTTTGACGATCAAAAGGCCACCGTCTGCGTCATCAAGGATCAGGTTGGGCACACGCTTCGCGAGGTGCTTGCGAACGCTTAGCGCGCTTTCCGATCAGACGGAATCGTCTGATCGATAAGAAATCGCGCCAAAGCAAATAGGTCGGACCAAGTTCTGATCGAAAAAGTCCGTCAACTTTTTCGGAACTTGCTCTAATGGCCCCAAGGGCGATCTCCCGGCGCGCCGCCGCCTGACTTCTCGGCTTTCCCCGAGGCCTGTTGAGACTTGACCGCGCCGGCGCGCTTTGGAACAAAGACGGTGACATTCCCGTCTATCCCAAGAGACGCAATTGCTCTTCGCCGCCCTGTGCCTCGACAAGCCGGATCACGTCGATCTTCGGCTCTCCACCCGCGCCGCCCATCTCGCCTTTCTTGACGCGCATGCCGCACAGGTGAAGCTCGGCGGCCCCTTTCTCGACGCGGCCGGCGAGAAGCCCGTCGGCTCGCTCCTGATTCTGGATTGCGAGAATGAAGCGGCGGCGCGCGCCTTGCTTGCGCAGGACCCCTACGCCCAGGCCGGGCTTTTCGCGCAGGTCGATTTGCGGCCCTGGAAGCGCGTGGTGGGAGCGCAGATCTGATGGCGCATTGGCTCTTGAAAAGCGAACCCTCGAGCTGGTCCTGGGATCAGCAGGTCGCGGCCGGCGCCAAGGGCACCTTCTGGAACGGCGTGCGCAACCATTCGGCCAAACTCAATCTCATGGCGATGAAGAAGGGCGAGAAGGGCTTTTTCTATCATTCCAACGAAGACAAGGCGATCGTCGGGATCATCGAGATCATCAAGACCTATTATCCGGACCATACCGACGAGACGGGTAAATTCGGCATGGTCGACGTGAAGGCGGCAAAGCCTTTGAAAAGGCCGGTGACGCTCGCGGAGATCAAGGCCGAGCCGCGCCTCAAGGACATGGTGCTCGTCAATAATTCTCGCCTGTCCGTGCAGCCGGTGAGCGACGCGGAATGGGCCGTGGTGCTGGAGATGGCGGGGGAGAAGGCTTAAGCCCTCAACCCATACCCATTTGACCGCGCATGTCATTCCCACGCGCGCTATGCGCGCGATCGGGAATCTAGAAGCAAAAGCGGCATTCTCGGATCGATTCTGGATTCCCGATCAGGCCTTCGGCCTGCCGGGAATGACACGGCAAGCTAACTGCCCAACAGGACGCCGCGCCGAAGAGCGTCAGCCGCCGCTGTTCTTCGACTTGTCGCCGGCGATCTCGGGCTTTTCCGTCAGGCCGTTCTTGATCTTGGCCAGAATCTTCGGCAGCTCCTCGGGCTCCGGCCCGAGGTCGCGCGCATGGTTCCACTGGAACTGCGCTTCGAGCTTGCGGCCGACGCGCCAATAGGCGTCGCCCAGATGATCGTTGATGACCGGGTCCGAAGGCTTCAGGTCGATCGCCTTCTCCAATTCGCGCACGGCTTCATCGTAACGCCCCAGCCGGTAATAGGCCCAGCCGAGACTGTCGACGACATAGCCGTCGCGCTGTCTGAGATCGACGGCGCGCCGCAGCATTCTGAAGGCGTCGTCGAGATTGATCCCCTGATCGACCCATGAATAGCCGAGATAGTTCAGAACCAGCGGCTGGTCGGGATTGAGCTCCAGCGCCTTTTTGAGGTCCGCCTCCGCCGCCGGCCAGTTCTTGCGCCGCTCATTGGCGATGCCGCGATAATAATAGAGCAGCCACTGGCTGCGGTCGGCGTTGGGCTGCAGATCGAGGATGCGCGTATATGTCGAGGCGGCGTCGGCGAAAAGCTTGCGCGAACGCTGCAGATTGCCGAGCGCGGTCAAGGCCTCCTGATTCTTGGGATTGGCCTCGACGACGGCGGCGAGATGTTCGCTCGCCTCCTTCGACTTGCCGAGCGTTTCGAGCAGCAGCGCGGCCTGCACGTCGGCGTTGACCCGCAGCGGGCTGTCTTCCGGCACGCTGTCGTAAAGGTCGATCGCAGCCTCTTCCTGCTTCATGCGCTCATAAACGTCGCCGAGCGTGACGATCGCCAGCGCGTTCTGCGGCGAAAGATGGAGGGAGAGGCGCAGATAGATGAGCGAGGCGAGTTCGTCGCCCTGGCGGCCGCCGACCGCGCCGAGCCCGTAGAGCACCTCGGCGGCGCCGTCGTCGGCGCTTTTCACGAAAGGCGTGAGGGGGTTGCCTTGGTCGAGCGTCGCGAGCCCCGCCGTGGTGATCGGATGATTGGGCGCGACCTCGTCGAAGCTCTTATAGATGCGCTTCGCCTCTTCGCGGTCGCCATGCGTCGCCAGGAAACGGGCGTAAGCGTCGACGAGGCGCAGCGTATTGCGCTCGGCGCTATAGGCGGATTTGAACCGTTTCTCGGCCTCGGCCTTGTCGCCGAGGAGATCGGCGATCAGCCCCGCGTGATAGTCGCGGAAGACGACGAAGGCGTCGTCGTTGAGCGTATCGAGCGTCGCGAGCGCGCGCTTCTTATCCTTGGCGCCGGCGTAGCTCCAGGCGGCGAGCAGGGTCGAGGTGATGTCGCGGCGGCGGTCGCCGCTCCCCTTGGAAAATTCGGCCCGCGCGGCGGCGTATTTGCGGCTCTTGATGAGATCGACGCCGCGGGCGAGATGCGCGAGGCCGTTGGCGCGGTCATGGGCCAGCACGCGGGCGCCGAGCGGCATCGCCTCCGGCATATTGCCATTGGCGAGCGCGGCCACGAAGGCGCGGTCGACGAGATCGGCGTTTTTCGGATCGTCGCGCAGCGCCTCGCGGAAGAAGGTCGAGGCGGCGAGCGTGTCGCGCTCCGCCCCGGCGACGATCGCCGCGAGATAATTGCCGGAAAGGCTCGCCCCGACTTCGAAAGGCCGGGCCACGACGATATTTTTTTCGCGCGCGGCGAGGCTCGCCCCGCAGGAGAGCGCGAGGACGCCCGACGCGCCAAAGAGAACGAGAACGAAGCGCGACAAGGCGCGGCGCGCGCGAGGAGCGGCGGGCGCTGACAAGGATGCGGAATTTGGCACAGGCGCTTTCCTAAGGGGCGACGGTCCGAGCGAGACGCGAAAAATTGCGCCGCCCACAGCCCGGCCGCCGGGAGGGGCTAAAATCGCAGCCAAACATGGCTCTTTTGCGCCAGCCCCGCAAGGCGAAAGAAAGGGGGCCGGCAGAGTGGCGGCCTTGAGCGCTCCTTAACGCAACACCCCCAAGCCCCTCACCTTACCTCTCCCCGCAAGCGGGGAGAGGGGTCATCAACCCATCGCCCGCATGATCTACATTAGGACGCGGCGCTGGCCGCCTCTTCTCCCCGCCTGCGGGGAGAAGTGAGATGAGGGGCCAGGGGTTTAGCCCAAATGAAAGATCACGCCCCCCGGACGGCGGCCACGATCTTCTGCGCCGCATCGTCGAGATCGTCGGCGGGAATGACGTTCAGCCCGGACTCATTGATAATCTTCTTGCCGAGATCGACATTGGTGCCCTCGAGCCGCACCACGAGCGGCACTTTGAGGCCCACCTCCTTCACCGCCGCGATCACGCCTTCCGCGATGGTGTCGCAGCGCATGATGCCGCCGAAAATATTGACGAGAATGCCCTTCACATTCGGATCGGCGGTGATGATCTTGAAGGCGGCCGTCACCTTCTCGGTCGTGGCGCCGCCGCCGACGTCGAGGAAGTTCGCGGGAAACTCGCCATAGAGCTTGATGATGTCCATCGTCGCCATGGCGAGGCCGGCGCCATTGACCATGCAGCCGATATTGCCGGGCAGCGAAATATAGGCGAGTTCGTATTTGGAGGCCTCGATCTCCTTCTCGTCCTCCTCGCTCTTGTCGCGCAATTCGACGATGTCGGGATGGCGATAGAGCGCGTTATTCTCGAAGCTCGCCTTGGCGTCGAGGCAGCGCAGCTTCCCGTCCTTGGTCACGATCAGCGGATTGATTTCGAGAAGCTCCATGTCCTTGGCGACAAAGGCCGCATAGAGCTTTTCGACGAGCTCGCCCGCCTGTTTGGAAAGATCGCCCTTAAGGCCGAGCGCGTCGGCGACATGGCGGCCGTGATGCGGCATCAGCCCCGTCGCCGGATCGACCGAGAAGGTCACGATCTTCTCGGGCGTCTCATGCGCGACCTGCTCGATGTCCATGCCGCCCTCGGTCGAAACGACGAAGGCGATGCGCGAAGTCGCGCGGTCGATGAGCATGGAGAGATAGAATTCCTTGTCGATCGCGGCGCCATCCTCGATATAGAGGCGATTGACCTGCTTGCCCGTCTCGCCGGTCTGGATCGTGACGAGCGTCGCGCCGAGCATCTCTTTGGCGAAGGCTTCCGCCTCGTCGAGCGATTTGGCGAGGCGCACGCCGCCCTTTTCGCCGGCTTCGGCCTCCTTGAACTTGCCCTTGCCGCGCCCGCCGGCGTGTATCTGCGCCTTCACCACATAGACCGGGCCGGGGAGCTTTTCGGCCGCCGCCCGGGCGTCCTCGGCGCGCAGCACGGCGAAGCCGTCGGCGACGGGCGCGCCGAAGTCGCGGAGAATCGCCTTGGCCTGATATTCATGGATATTCATTGACTTGCGTCTCCTAGATCACGCTGCATTTGGGCGGAATCGCCCAAATGCAGATAACGTGATCGATTCCAAAAGTTTAGAGCGCTCCACGCGCAAAACCGGTTCCCACTTTTTCGCGAGCCGCGCTCTAGACGGAATCTCGCGCCGGCGCGGGCTCAATCGCGGCCAAAAGGCATGAGCGGCGCGGTTTCGTCAAGGCGGCGGGAGGACGCGGGGGAGCGCCCAATGGCGGGGGGAGATTTTCGGCTGCGCCGTCATGGCCGGGCTTGTCCCGGCCATCCACGCCGGGACGTGGCGCAATGGTTGCGCGGCGCGCGTAACGGGGTCGCGTGGATGGCCGGGACAAGCCCGGCCATGACGCGGAAGGGTTGCGCGTAAAATAAAATTATCCCCACCCCCAAAACCGCCCCCATACTCGCTCCCGCCTCGCCGACTGAAAGGGGCGTCGTCACGGGTCGGCGGCGCTGGCGGGGACGGTTAAGCGCAAGGCGGCGACCCTCGACCTTGCGTCGGGTTTCGCGCCGCTGGCCGTGCCGCCGCTAGATGCGTGGCGGGCGCATGATGGAAACGTCATGCGCGAAAAGGCTGGGCTGGAGAAGTTAAGGCCGCACGCTGGGAACGACTACCGAAACGGGAAACGTCCTGCGGCCTAGAGCAAGTTCCGAAAAAGTTGACAGACTTTTTCGATCAGAACTTGCTCCAGCTTATTAACTTGGCGCGATTTCTTATCGATCAGACGATTCCGTCTGATCGGAAAGCGCGCTGCGGCGCATATGAGGCCCTTGCGACGCGCCCGTATCGCGCAAGCGATGTGGGAAAGAAGCGGCGCCGTCTGGCGCCGTGTCTGGCGGAACGGCGTCTTCCATCCGGGGACGTAGCGGCTGTCGGGAAAGGTGCGTCGTGGAAAAAGACCGTGTCCGGGATGTCTCAATGGCTCCGACGCGCATTCTACTTTCATCGCTCTCGGCCGAGTAACGGGGCCGAGGCGTCCCGGACCGCCCTCTTCCAACCCGCGTCGAAAGACGGCGGGAGATTTGATGCTGCGCGTTACCCTTCGATCGGCGTCGGAGTCCTCGTGCTTCGAGACGCCTGCTGCGCAGGCTCCTGCTTATGGTCGCCGCAAGGAATGAAGCGCGAACCCAAGGCCCCTCACCCTGAGGAAGCTCCGCAGGAGCCGTCTCGAAGGGCGGGGCCCGAAGTCGCTAGCGCGGATGATCCCTCGCTCGTCAAGGCTTGCCGCTGGTGGGAAGGCGGGCGCCGTCAAGTTCCGCGTAGGTGAAAACCGCGCCGTCGATTTTCGCGCCGGTAAGATCGGCGCCGCTCATTTTAGCGTATTCGAAATGCGCCCCGCGCAAATCGGCGCCCTTGAAGCTTGCGGAGGTCAGCACCGCATGAGCGAGATTGGCGCCCGAAAGATCGGCGCCGTCGAAAGTCGCCTCCGTCAGATCGACGCGCACCGGAACCATGCCCTGATTGGCCGGATCGGCGCCAAGATCGGCCTTCGCCATTTTCGTCTTGACGAAACGCACGCCGCGCCCGCCGCCGATGATGCGCGCGCGCGAAAGATTGGCGGAGGAGAAATCTGCGCCCTCGATCAGCGCCGCGTAAAGCGTCGCCCCTTCAAGATCGGCGCCGGTCGCATCCGCCTTTTGCAGATCGGCGCGGGTGAGATTGGCGCCCGCAAGATCGGCGCCCGCGAGCTTCGCGCCTGCGAGCCTCGCCGCGAAGAAATCCGCGCCCTTGAGGCGCAGGCCGGAAAGATCGAGGCCTTCGAGATCGAGATTGGCGAGATCGAGCGCTTCTCCCGCCGCAATTCTTGCTTCGATTTGGGCGCGCGTCAGATCGGCGGCGACAGCGCCGGGCGCCGAGAGCAGCGACCACAGCGCGCCGGCGCAAAGAATTTTGAACGCTATGCGCATGTCCCCGCCTCGCTCGTCGATCGAAGCGCCATGGTAGGCGCAAGCGCCGCGCCTCGCTGCGGGAAAGAAAGCCCGGCGCGCGCCGGAAATCATCCCGCGCGCTGGAGCGCGTTCATGAACCAATAATGATTCATGAAAGCGCTCTAGTTTCTTGAATTGACGCATTTTCTACGCCGAACCGGCATCCGCTTCGGCGGAAAATGCTTTTGGTTGACTCCCCGCGCCACGCGCCTACAACCGCGCCCAACCTTAACGCTGGAAGCTCGGAATTTTCATGCCGCACACGGGATTGGAAACGCTCATCGCCGCCGCTTTCGAGGATCGCGCCAATATCACCCCCGAGACGCAGGGCGATATCCGCCGCGCGGTGGAGAGCGCGCTGCGTCTCCTCGACGCCGGCAAGCTGCGCGTCGCCGAGAAGATCGAAGGCGCGGAAGGCCCGGAGAGCTGGAAGGTCAATCAATGGCTGAAGAAAGCCGTGCTGCTCTCTTTCCGCCTCAACGACATGTCGGTCATCGCCGGCGGGCCCGGCGGCGCGACCTGGTGGGACAAGGTGCCCTCCAAATTCGTCGGCTGGGGCGCGAGCGAACATAGCGCGGCGGGCTTTCGCTCCGTTCCCGGCGCGATCGTGCGCCATTCGGCCTATGTCGCGCCGGGCGCGATCTTGATGCCCTCCTTCGTCAATCTCGGCGCCTATGTCGACAGCGGCACGATGGTCGACACATGGGTCACCGTCGGCTCCTGCGCGCAGATCGGCAAGAATGTGCATCTTTCGGGCGGCGTCGGCATCGGCGGCGTGCTCGAACCTTTGCAGGCCAATCCGACCATCATCGAGGACGACTGTTTCATCGGCGCGCGTTCGGAGGTGGTCGAGGGCGTCGTCGTCGGCAAGGGCTCGGTGCTGTCCATGGGCGTCTTCATCGGCGCCTCGACCAAAATCGTCGATCGCGCCACGGGCAAGGTGCATGTCGGCTATGTGCCGCCCTATTCGGTCGTCGTCTCGGGAAGCCTGCCCGGCAAGCCGCTGCCGGACGGCGCGCCCGGGCCGTCGCTCTATTGCGCGGTCATCGTCAAGACGGTCGACGCGCAAACGCGCTCCAAGACCGGCATCAACGAGCTTTTGAGGGATTGATGGACGCCGAGCGCATCCGCTTTCTCTACCGCACGGAAGAGGGCCGCATCGACCGGGCGACCTGGCGGCGCGGCGCAGGCGCGCTGCTCGCCATTCTGGCGCCTTTGACGCTGATCTGGCTCGCGCTGTCGCCCTATGCGGCGCATGACCTCGCCCAGCGGCCGCTCTTTGCGCCCGAAACCGCGGCGGCCTATTTCTATGTCCTGTTTTACGCCTTCGCCGTGCTGCTCCTCGCCATCAGCTTCGTCAATCTCTCGGCCAAGCGCTTTCGCGACCGTGGGCGGACGCCGCCGCTCGGGCTGGCAAGCCTTGCGCCGCTCCTGGCGCTGCTTTCCGGCGCGGCGCATTTCCTGCAGCCGCGCGTCGCCGAAGTCATGTCGCGCTGGTATGTTTGGGGCGTGGATGCGGCTCTGGTCGCCGCCATCGTCTGGACGGTCTATGAGCTGGGTTGGCGGGATAACTAGCCGAGCTTGACAAGGAGTAGGCTCGCGCCGATTTTTCTGACCATGACGACGCCCATTCATATCGACGCGCGCTGGGACGACGAGGCGCATGTCTGGATCGCGACGAGCACAGACGCGCCCGGCCTTGTCGTAGAGGCGGACTCCTGGAGGTCGATGATCGACGAAGTTCGCGCGGTCTTGCCCGATCTGCTCGAACTTGACGCAGCGCACGCCCGAGACGTTTCGCTGACCTTCAAGGCGGAGACGCATCTCGCGCTCGCCGCAGGCTGATGGCGAATTTCTATCCTCAGATCGTCGCGCTGCTTGTCGCCGCGGGGTGCAAACTGGTTCGGCCTGGCAAGGGTAGCCATGAAATCTGGCATAGTCCGATCACGAATAGAAATTTCTCATTGCCTCGAACGACGAAATCGCGCCATACCGCGAATGAGGTCTTGAAACAGGCTGGTCTGCCGAAAGCCTTCTGAATGCCCCCTTCCCGCGCCATTAGTCTCACTCGCGAACTCATCCGCCGCCGCTCGGTGACGCCGGAAGACGCCGGCGCGCTCGATGTGGTCGAAGAGGCGCTCAAAGCCGCAGGTTTCGAGACGCATCGCTTAACCTTCTCGGAGCCCGGGACGCCCGACGTCGACAATCTCTTCGCGACGATCGGCGCGGGGCGCCCGCATCTCGCCTTCGCCGGCCATACCGACGTGGTGCCGCCAGGCGATCTCTCCCGCTGGCGCTTCGATCCTTTCGCGGCGGAAATTGCGGACGGGCGTCTCTATGGACGCGGGGCCTCCGACATGAAAGGCGCGATCGGCGCTTTCATCGACGCGGCGCTCTCCTATGTCGAGAAGCATCGCGCGCCGAAAGGAAAGCTCTCCTTCCTCATCACCGGCGACGAGGAAGGCCCTTCGATCAATGGCACCGTGAAGCTTCTCCGCTGGGCGCAGGCGCGCGGCGAAACATTCGATCATTGCGTCGTCGGCGAGCCGACCAATGTCGCGAGGCTCGGCGACACGATCAAGATCGGCAGGCGCGGCTCGCTCAACGGGCGCCTTCGCGTTATTGGCAAACAGGGCCATGTCGCCTATCCGCATCGCGCGGAAAACCCCGCGCCCATCATCGCGCGCATCGTCGGCGCGCTCTCGACGCATGAGTTCGACAAGGGCACGGCGCATTTCGACAACACCAATCTCGAATTCAGCACGATCGACATCGGCAATCCGGCGGTGAACGTCATTCCCGGCGAAGCGCGCGCCGAGTTCAACGTCCGCTTCAACGACATTTGGACGCATGACTCGCTCAAGGAACGCATTCTAAAGGTCATCAAGGAGACGGCGCCGGACGCGACTGTCGAGGTCGAATTTCCGCCCTCGAACGCCGTCTCGTTCATCACCAAGCCCGGCCCTTTCACCGAACTCGTTATTGAGGCCGTGCGGCAGGCGACGGGTCTGACGCCCGAGCTTTCGACGACGGGCGGGACCTCCGACGCGCGCTTCATCACCAATTATTGTCCGGTGCTGGAGTTCGGCCTCACCAATGAGACGATCCACGCCTTCGACGAGAATGCGCGCCTCGCCGACATCGACGCGCTGAGCGCGGCCTATTTCAAAGTGCTGGAAAATTATTTCATGCCCTGAAGCGGGGCGTTGGCCGCCTCAGGCGAAAGCTGGATTGAGCCCTTTCGCCGCTTCGATCAATACGCGCACGGAGGCGACGGATTTCTCGAACATGGCGCGCTCGGAAGCGTCGAGATCGATCTCCATCACCCGCTCGACGCCATTAGCGCCGATGACGACCGGGACGCCGACGTAAAGGTCCTTCACGCCATATTGGCCGGTGAGATAGGCGGCGCAGGGCAGGACCCGGCGCTTGTCCTTCAGATAGCTTTCGGCCATGGCGATCGCCGCCGTCGCCGGCGCGTAATAGGCGGAGCCCGTCTTGAGCAAGCCGACGATCTCGCCGCCGCCCTTGCGGGTGCGGTCGACGATAGCGTCGATGCGCTCTTGCGTCGTCCAGCCCATGGCGACGACATCTGGGAGCGGCACGCCGGCGACCGCCGAGTAGCGCACGGAGGGAACCATGTCGTCGCCATGCCCGCCGAGCACGAAGGCGCTGACGTCCTCGACCGAGACATTCAATTCTTCAGCGAGGAAATAGCGGAAGCGCGAGGAATCGAGCACCCCCGCCATGCCGACGACGCGCTGCGTCGGCAGGCCCGAGGCCTTCTGCAGCGCCCAGACCATCACATCGAGCGGATTGGTGATGCAGATGACGAAGGCGTTCGGCGCGTATCGCTTGACCCCTTCCGCCACCTTGGCGATGACGCCGAGATTGATGGTGAGCAGATCGTCGCGGCTCATGCCGGGCTGGCGCGGCACGCCGGCGGTGACGATGACGACGTCGGCGCCCTCAATGACGGAATAGTCGGCGCCGCCGGCGAGCTTCGCGTCGTAGCCCGCGACGGGAGAAGATTGCGCGAGGTCCAGCGCCTTGCCCTGCGGGACGCCGTCGACGATGTCGAAAAGAACAATATCGCCCAATTCCTTGAGGCCTGCGAGATGGGCGAGCGTTCCGCCGATATTGCCGGCGCCGATCAAAGCGATTTTTCTTCGCGACATAATTAAGCTCGTGCTGGACTTCTCATCAAACTGCTAGCGCGCTTTTGCTGCGGAGGGAAGACATCTTGCGGTTTCGGCCCGGATATCTCGTCTGCCGCTCAAGATCGGGGCGCCCGCGCCCGGCGCCTGATTTGCACGCAACAGGCAAAAGGCCTGAAGAGGCGCGCCGGACTCCGCGGCGGACGGCCGAAAACCGCCGATCCGCCGATGAGCGCTGGACAGGGGGGAGCGCATTTGATATTCGCACCGCTCGTTCGAAAAGCGCCGCCCGTCGCGGCGCTCCCGGACGGGCGCATAGCTCAGTTGGTAGAGCAGCTGACTCTTAATCAGCGGGTCCAAGGTTCGAGCCCTTGTGCGCCCACCACATAACTAATTGATATTATTATTTCAGCTGAGAACGGCGCGGCCCTTCCAGCGAAAATCTCGACAGAGGATCCGGCGAAGACCAGCCCACAACCGTTGTCCACAGGGACGCCCCGCCGCGTGGTCACGCGCCTCGAACGCCATTCATCGCGGCGTGCGGATGTTATGGCTCATATTGGCAAAAAATTCGCTCTTCGCCTGGTTCGCCGCCTCCGCATTCTTCTTAGCTATTTGAAATGCGCGCACGGACCGTGCCGCGCCTAAAAGAAAAATCCGTAAAGGATGCGCGTGACGCCTTCGAAGCGATGATCGCCATTCGTAAGGACCGTTACAAAAATGGCGCGGGCAAGTTGCCCGAGAATTGAACGCGGCCCCGTTCAGCTCCGACCGCCCATCCTCGGATCGATAGCCCCCTACGGAACAAAAAACCGTGAGCGAGGTTTTGTTTCCATCGACGCTCAAGCGACGGGAGATGGACATGGACTGGAATGTGATCGAGGGCAATTGGAAGCAGTTTGTGGGTACGGTCAAAGAGAATTGGGCAAAACTCACGGATGACGATATCGCAAAGATCGAGGGGAAACGTGAGCGCCTTGAAGGCTTCATTCAGGAAAAATACGGCTACGCTAAGGACAAGGTGTCGGCTGAAGTCGATGAATGGCTCGCTTCCCACAAATGAGCGCTTTGTCGCGTTAGAGGTCTCCTTTCACTTTATGCAGCGAGATCTTTTTGCGTGGCGAAAGGGCTTCGAAATGGCCGCCTCATAGACGCCTCAACCTCCGCCAACGCCGCTGAGTTTTTTTATGCACGCCAGGGCAGGAATTATCCACGCGGCCGCGCATCTCTTTATCGGATTTGTGGTCATCCTCGCGTTGATCTACGGGCGGGCGGTTTTATTGCCACTCGCCCTTGCCGCATTTCTGGCCTTTATATTGACGCCGATCGTGAGCTGGCTCGCTCAACTCCGATTTCCGCGTCCGGCCGCGGTAGCGGTGGTGATGGCGGCATTTATCGCTTTAACGTTGCTGGCCAGCGCCGTCTTCAGCTCGCAGGTGCTCGAACTGACGGGCAGCCTATCGACATATCGAAACAATATTTCGGAGAAGTTGAGAAGCTTCTCCGGTTCCTCCACTCACACAATCGCGCTCAAGCGCGCCGCGGACGCAATCGACGGACTCCGTCATGAATTCCAAGCGCAGATCCCGAAAGCGTCCCCAGACGATCCCATTCGGGTTGTCGTGGAAAAAGAGTCTGCGGCGGGATTTTCAGGAATATTGAGCGCTCTGCAATCCACGCTCGGACCGCTGGAGGCGATGGCGTTGACGCTCCTTTATGCGAGCGTCCTCCTCACCGAGCATTATGACATTGTCGACCGCCTGGTTCGATTGGCGGGCGCCAATTACATCACCGAATCGACCGCCGCCCTGTACGAGGCAGGCTCGCGCATCTCGCGGCTTTTTCTATCCCAGGCGGTCATCAATAGCGCGTTTGGCCTATTCATTGGGATCGCGCTTTGGTTGCTCGGCATTCCCAACGGGCCATTGTGGGGAATGAGCGTGGCGGTGCTCCGCTTCATACCCTGGTTCGGCGTCGTATTAGGCGCGGGGCCGCCTATCCTGCTCGCGGCGGCCATCACGCCGCATTGGGAGCTTGTATATGCGGTGCTCGGGCTATTTGCGGGCGGCGAGTTCGTCCTCTCTCATGTGATCGAACCGCGCGCGCTCGGCCGTCATACCGGCCTTTCGCCGCTTGCGGTGATCGCAGCGGCGAGCTTCTGGTCTGTCGTCTGGGGTCCCGTTGGCGTCGTTCTCTCCGCCCCTCTTACGGTCGCTCTCGTGGTGCTTGGGGATTATGTGCCTGCGCTAAAATTTCTAAGCCTTCTGCTTGGAGACCGGGCGCCCCTATCGCCGGCGCAGGAATATTATCGTCGACTGCTGTCGGGCGATTCCGCCGCAGCGGTGGAGCGATTCGAACATACGATCGAAGGACGGTCGCCGGTAGACGCCGCCGATCTGATGGTGTTGCCGGCGCTGCGCCTGGCCGCCAATGATTACAGAGATGATCGGGTCAGCGCCGCCAAGGCGCAGGAGCTCGCCGAAACGATGGAGGATTTTCAAGATATCATCTTGAACGCCTTCACCGACGAACGCCGAGAAACGCCCCCCTCCTCCGCGGACCGCGCGCCCTGCGTGGTTTTGCCGGCCCATGGCCCGGTGGATCGCATGGCGGCGTTTTTTACCGCCTTCATGCTTTCGCATTTTTCACACGCCCGGGCGACGGCGATCCGGGAAAATAGCGGCATGATGGCGCTCTCCTCTTTGAAGAAGGAGGAGCCTCCGGAAACAATCGATACGATCCTGTTAGTGTCGGTCGGGGGCGTCGCGCAGACGCATATGCGCCTGCTTGCGCGCCGGGCCGCGGCGGATTTTCCGCAAAGCCGCATTCTCGTATGCGACTGGGGAGACGCCCCAGCCGAAATCGAGGCGGAGCGGGGTTTGCCGGAAAGAATCGTCCGCTGCGAGAGCTTATCGCAGGCGAGCAGATTGCTGGCTTATGCATATAGCGCACGGAAATCCGAACCGCCGGCTCCTGCGACGCCGCCCAACGCCGCCTCCGCGCCCGTCAAAAGATCTGTCGCCTAACGTCTTTGGACACACCCCAGAACGTCGACGATGTGATTCGGCCAGGGTCGCGCTTTAGCGGGCGCGACGCGCAGTTCCGGGAACATTGCTCCGGTTCAAAAGTTAGGTTGAAGAGAAACAACTCGGAGGTCCCCAATGACATCTTCAACCCTTGAGAAGTCGGAAAAAGCTCTTTCCGAAGCAACATCGCTGATCACAGAGAAAACCTCGGCGGTTGCGCAGAAGATCGGCACGGCGGTGGATGTGGCCGTCGAAAAAGCGGGTGAAGCGGTGGACGCCGCGAAAGAAAAAGGAGCGGACACCAAAGAACGGGCCGACGAGGTTTTTTCCAATATTCAAGACGCGATTGCGAAGTCCGCGAAGGGTCAGCCGACGATGACCGTACTTCTCGCGGTGGGCGTCGGTTTCCTGCTTGGCGCCTTGTGGAAATCCGGCCGCTGAGGAGCCGTTCCATGATTATCGAACCCCTCTTCGAACGCATCGAGCTCAAGTTTGACGAGATGGCCCTCCGCTTGTCGGGCAATATGCTTGTCGTCATCCCGCTTATTATCGCAGCGGGATTCGCGACAGCCGGCGCGGCGATAACCTTGGTAGATTTATATGGGCCGGCGAGGGGATATTTAATATTGGCGGCGGGCTTCGCCGTTTTGGGCCTTTTTATGTTTTTGCTGCAGCGTCGTCGTCTGGTCCGCGTTGAAAATGAAAGGGTCGCCAGATTGGCGGCGATCGCCGCGGAGGACCCCGTCAACAAATTTCTCGCGCGCGCCCAGCATTTCGATTTGCCGACGCTGCTGGCGGATGGCGCCAAATCCACAGCGCCGCTCGTCGCGAAGTTTCTGATGCGCGAAGGGCCGAAGAACCTTGGTCTGGCTGTAGGCGCAGGCATTGGTCTCTACGTCGCCCAAAAAATCGTCGATATGATGTCTTCGACACGCGAAAGCTGACCCTTCCGTCTTCGAAATTCGACGGCGATCAAGCGAAATAGCAAAACCCCACCTCCGCGCGCGGTGGATAGCGTTCCTATTCGCTACGCCTTCGGCGTTCCTATTTTCAAGTCGCTATACGCCGATGCGGAGCGACGCGCGCATTATCGACTTTTAGCCATTAGAGTGTTCACTAGTGAACAGTCTCTTTCAGCCCGATCACATATGATCAATGAAATTTCTCGCTCAGGATTCTATTTCTCATGCCGCTTCTCCACTCCAAAGCCGGGCAGAGATCATTGGCTGCTTTGGCGGCGGGAGCGTCTGTCCTCGTTTTCACCGTGGGCGCGGCGATCGTGCTGGACGAATCGACCAAACTTCATATGGAGAGGCTGCTCCAGCTCGAAGATCTTCGCCACGCGGTGCTTGGATCGTTGAGCGTTCTCAAGGATGCAGAAACTGGACAGAGGGGGTTTTTGCTCACGGAGCAATCCGAATATCTCGCGCCTTACGAATCCGCTATGACGCGCGAAAAGGGCGTGTTTGAAGAATTAGCCCGCATTTGCGCGATTCTTCCGGAAGTATGCGGAGATGATCTTCTTCGGCTCCAAAAAGTGAGAAATGAGAAGCTTGCCGAGCTCAGAGAGACGGTGGAGCTTTCGCAGAACGGCGATCGCACGCGCGCGCTCTCGATTTTAGCCATGCATCGCGGAAAGCTATTGATGGACGAAGCGCGCGAACGCGTTTCGAAGATCGTCGAGCGCGCGGAATCACTCATTAACGGGGAATCCTCGCTGCTTCAGGAAGCCACTCGTCGAGTTCGCTGGATCAGCATGACGGGAGCCGTCCTCATCGCGGGATTTGCGATCATGAGTTTGCGGATATTAAATTCTTTCGTGAACGACGCGATCAAGGCCCGCGAGTTTGCGGATGCGTTGAACGCGAGTCTCGAAAAGCGGGTGGCGGAGCGGACCGCCGATCTTTCTCGCGCCAACGAAGAAATCCAACGCTTCGCCTATGTCGTTACTCACGACTTGCGAGCGCCTCTCGTAAACATCATGGGTTTCACGGCGGAGCTCGAACGCAATATTGAAGCGGTAAGACCGTTAGCCGCGCATGTCGCGGCTGCGGATAAAGAGATTTTTGAGGATGCTCTCTTTCATGAAATCCCGGAGGCTTTGAGTTTCATTAGATCGTCGACGAACAAAATGGACGGGCTCATTGGCGCGATCCTAAAACTCTCGCGTGAAGGTCAACGCAAACTCTCGTCCGAACCCATTGACGCAAATGCTCTCTTCGAACGAGCGACGGCGGCTCTCGCTCATCAAATTACGGTCAGCGACGCCGAAGTGACGATCGCGCCTGCTCTTCCCTCAGTGATATCGGATCGATTGGCGCTAGAACAAATTTTCACGAACCTCCTGGACAACGCCATTAAATATTCGAAGCCCGGCGAACCTAATCGTGTGACGGTGAGTGGCTTCGTTGACAAAGGCGGGTTGGCGGTTTTCGAAATTTCGGACTTGGGACGCGGGATTGCGTCGAGCGATCACGATCGCATTTTCGAAATGTTCAGACGCGCGGGCCGAGGCGACGTCGAAGGCGAAGGAATCGGCCTGGCCCATGTGCGTGCGACCGTGCGTCGCCTCGGCGGCGATATCACCGTTGATTCCGAACTCGGCCAAGGGGCGCGCTTCCGCGTAAAAATCCCCGTGAATGGCGTCCTCTCCCAAGGAGATAAATAACGTGAGCGAGAATGGGAAACCGGTAATCATCGTCATGGTCGAAGACGACGAAGGACATGCGCGCCTGATCGAAAAAAATATTCGAAGAGCAGGCATTCAAAATATGATCGTCCCCTTTGCAAATGGGGAAGCGGCGCTCGATTACCTTCTCGGCGCGGATCGAACGGGTTCCGCAAACACAGGTCGGCAATTGCTCATACTGTTAGATCTCAATCTTCCGGATATGTCGGGGATCGAAATTCTAACGCTGATTAAGAAAAATTTTCATACGGCGCGAGCGCCTGTGATCGTGCTAACGACGACCGACGACCAGCGCGAAATCCAGCGCTGCTATGATCTTGGCGCGAATGTCTATGTAACAAAGCCGGTCGACTATGAGTCTTTTTCCCACGCGATCAAGCAACTTGGCCTCGTTCTTTCCATCATGCAAATCCCGATGGGAGACTGAATCATGGCTGGCCGCTGCCTCCTATTGGTTGACGACGACCAAATCCTGGCGCGTCTTGTGGAGAAAGGACTCAATCGTTTAGGGTTCACCATTGTCTCTGTCGGCACGTTAGAGGCGGCCACTGAACTCCTTCAGCGTCGCGATCGTCATTTCGACGTTATAGCTCTTGATCATCAGCTTCCCGATGGCAGCGGCCTGGATCTGCTGCGGCTCATGGGACGCGACGCTCGGCAACCGCCTATCGTCTATTTCACGGGCTCGGCGGACACTGACATCGCCGTGGCCGCGCTAAAAGCGGGCGCCGTTGATTATGTCCCCAAGGTGCTGACCGGGGAATTTATCGAGCTTCTTGTGAATTCGCTCAACGCCGCCATAGCGGGCGCCGAGTTGCGTCGGGCCAAGGAGGCTGCAGATTTAGAAGTTCGGGAAGCGCGCGACCGCGCCGAGCTTTTGTTGCAGGAGGTCAATCACCGCGTCGCGAATTCACTTGCGCTCGTGGCGGCGCTCGTTCGGATGCAGGCTCACGCCAACCCTCAGGTCGCCGACCTTCTTAAAGAGACAGAGACGCGCATTACCGCGGTCGCGGACATCCATCGCAGTCTCTACGCCGCTCATGACTTAAAACATATCGATCTCGCCGCCTATCTTTCACGGCTTCTTGCAGACCTCGAGCTCGCGCTCGGATCGATCGGGGGCAATAACCACCGCATGCGGCTTGAAGCGTCGGCGATTTCGTGCACGGTCGACAGGGCGATTTCAATCGGCATGATCGTAACGGAGCTTGTCACGAACGCTTTTAAATATGCGTATCCCGAAGGGATCCAAGGAGAGATTAGGGTAAAGCTCCATGGCCTCGGCGATGATCTGGGAGGCGAAAGATCAAGAGCCGTGCTTACCGTTGAAGATGACGGGGTGGGCCTGACCTCGGATGCTCAAGCCCATGGCACGAGGCTGGGCGCGAAAATTATTTCGATGATGGCTTCTTCGTTGAATGGAGCTTTGCATTTCCGAGCCGTTCCGCGGGGCGTCTGCGCGCAAGTAGAATTTGACTTAAACTGAAGACTGTTTCTTCCCCGGCAGCGCAAGATCGGCTTGGGGACGGACGATCTCCCGCTTATCGAGGCGCAATAAAACTGGCGACGCGCGCCGCCGGGGCTGCGTCCCAACTGAAGACAACGCCGCCTTTAGCAGCGGGTAGGCATTAGGAAACATTTTTATTTCTGCTGAGTTTATATGTCTGTTCAATAGTGAACAGAGGTCTTCGATGCCGAGATCAGGGAAACGCTCCGCCATGCGTCCAAAGCGTCCGGACAGCAATCTGTTGCAAGCGCTTCGGAACGAAGACTTCGCGCTTATTGAGCGTTTCTTGATGGAGGAGGTCAGAGAAAGCGAAGACGTTCTTTACAATCCCGGAGACAACATTGCGAAGGTATATTTTCCGCTGGGACCCAGCCTCGTTTCATATCTGGTTCCGAATATTGAAGGCCGCGATGTGGAAACCGTGCTTGTCGGGAGAGAAGGCGCCGTCGGCGGCATTGTGAGCTCTGGTTTCCTGCCCGCCTACTGCCGCATCATCGTCAAATACGGGGGAAATTTTGCATGCGCCACGGTGAGCAGCATCCAGGCGGCCAAAGAGCAATCAATCTCTTTCAGACGCCTCTTTGCGCGATACGCAGACTGCCTCATGGCTCAGATGTTCCAAGCGACCGCCTGTAACGCCATCCACTCCATCGAGCAACGTTCCGCAAAATGGCTCATCGCGGCCATCGATCGGACAGGGAGCGACACAGTCCCCTTAAGCCAAGAGCAATTGGCTTCTCTGCTGGGGGTGGGACGAAGCTATACAAGCCGCGTCATTCAAAATCTGAAGGCGGACGGCGTTTTGGAGACCGCCCGGGGTAAGTTGACCGTCAAGAATAGAGATCTGCTTGCAGCGAAAGCTTGCGATTGCAACGAGAGCATCAAAAGTCATTTCGAGGTAGTTTTAAGAGGGGTGTACCCCGATTGACCCGCTATCCTCGATGCGTCAGCTCTAGCGCGCGCAGCGCCCGAGATTCGCAAAGCCGCCACGGCCGCTATTGCGCCGACGAAGGAAGCGACTTGGGGACTGACCATTGCGCCAACCTTGCCTGATCCAGCTTTCACTCCGCAATTGAACGCGCGAGAAAATGGGAGGGGCTGACCCCGATCATTCTCAGGCCCTCCGTGACGCCTTGCGTTGGAAAAAAAGCGCCTGACTGATGGTCGCCTTGAGCGTTTCGTTCCTGAAAGGCTTGCTGACCAAAAAGGCCGGCTCGGGGCGCTCGCCCGTCAGCAGGCGTTCGGGAAAGGCGGTGATGAAGATAACGGGCGCCTCGAAGCTTGCTAACAGTTCGTTGACGGCGTTGAGGCCGGAGCTTCCATCGGCGAGGCGCACGTCGGCGAGAATGAGCCCCGGCCGCTTCTTCGACGCGAGCTCCACCGCCTCCCTATGGGTGCGCGCGACGCCCATGACGCGATGACCAAGATCCTCCGCAATGAATTTGATATCATGTGCAATGAGAGCTTCGTCTTCGATAATCAGAACATCTGTGGCGACGAGCGCGGCAATCTCCCGGCCCGCCTCGGAAAGAAGCTGATCGACGTCTTTTTCCCCCATATCCAGGATCGCGGCGACATCTGAAAGAGAAAAGCCTTCCACTGTCTTAAGAAGGAAGGCTTGCCGCGATCTTGGCGTCAAAAGGCTGAGGTTGCGCTGAGCGGCCGATACATTTTCATCGAGCCGTGGGCTCATATTCAGGGGAATCGCGCCCCATGATTTCATAAACAGGCGATAGAGCCCGACTTTGGGCGGCGTCTCCGCCGGAAATGCGTCCGGGTTAGAAATAAGCGCCTCGAGTGTAGCGACGACATATGCGTCTCCGCTCTCTTGGGCGCCGCAGAGCGCGCGCGCGAAGCGGCGTAGATATGGCAAGTGAGGCGCAAGCTCCTCAGATAAGCTCATCGCTGCGAAATCCTGTTGCTGATTGGTCGGAAAAGAGAAAATAGGATGAGGGTTCGCGATCGGCAATGGGACATCGTTCGTACGCGCATACCCATGCGGGATCGTTCGGAACGCGTCGTCGGTCCCGCAGAGGCGGCCGTCCGGCTACCGGCTCTTGTCCCTTCTTCTTCCTTGGAGATTTCTCGACGCGCTTCGATGGCGGTCGCCAAAGCTTCAGACGAACCTGTCTACGCTTCCCGAAGCCGCTGCTCCCACCCGATTCATGACCGCCCCCATGAATGAGTTGCGCGCCACTCATAGCCTTCGACTGTCCGCTAAAAACTTCTATTGAAAGAAAATAAATCGGCGTCCGGATCGATCCCGCCGGCGAGCGTCGTTGACAGAATTTGTGACGCCATGGCGGAGAAAGTGATGCCGTTGCCGCCATAACCCATCGCTGCGTAGCAATTTTTCATGCCGGGAATAGCGCCGATCGTCGGGGTTCCCGTTTCGGATTTCCCAAAGTTGGCGCACCATTGAAAGGCGGGCGTCGTGTCCAGCTGAGGAAATATTTTCTTCAGCTTCATCGAGATTTTTTGAATTTTTTCATCCATCAACGCATCGCGCATCGGCTCGTCGGAAAAGTCTTCGTCTTCCCCTCCGCAAATTATTCTAAAATCGGGGCTGACTCTCATATAGAGATAAGGGTCCGACGCTTCCCAGATGAAACAATGCTCCGGCCAAAGACGGCGCGGCTGGGGTCGAGTCGCGAGCGCCCAAGTCGATGCGATGCTTTGCCCTGGATGAGGAATGCCCTTCACCCATTCGTACCCCGTCGCGAAAACGAGGGAAGACGCCTTGAGCGTTTCTCCACTGGCCATTTCCAGGGTGACCCGATGAACGCCGCAGTCCACGCCGATAACCTCGTAAGGCGCAAAAATTTTCGCGCCGCGCGTGAGGGCGGCATGTAAATAGCCAGCCGTGAGGCGCCGAGGATTGGTGGCCATATTATCATAGGTCAAAATCGCGGCGCGGCCCTTAATTCCAAAACGAGCCCGCACCGCCTTTGCGTCGAGAAACGCATTTTCAAAGCCGGCCTCTCGGCGCGCCTCATATTCATGGAATAACGCGTCGGGATCGAGTTCGTCGCCGTCTAAAAGGAGAGAGTCGCGATTGACGCAATCCGCAGAAACGCCGAGCGCGCGCGTACGTTCGCGCAATGAGTCAAGAGTCAGCTTCGAGCGTCGCCAGACGCGCGTGGAGCGCTCCTTTCCGATTTGCTTCGATAACTTGGATAGGGGAACGTCGATCTCATATTGCACCAAAGCCGTCGAAGCCGGCGTCGACCCGAGCACGGCGCCTCGCCGATCGATAATCGCGACATCGAGACCTTTTTCGGTCAAAGCTTCAGCTATCATTGCGCCGCTCACGCCGGCGCCAATCACAATCGCGTCGAAAGAGGGGTGGCCCTTAATCCTTTCAACGGTCACGCGCTTCATTGACCAACTTTGCCATAAGGAGCGCCCCGTTTTGAGTTGTCTTCTTCGAGTAAGAGCCATGTCTAAATTTCCCTATACAAATAATTTATGTCCCCGTTCCAAATGTCCAGCGCGATGCAACGAACCCTTTATGCGCAAGCTGAGCCGCTTAAGTTTAGCGATATCCGGCGAGCACGCGATATTTTTGCGAACGTCTGACCCTTAAATGGCCCAAGCTAGCCTCCTTGAGGCCTTTTTGATTGGGATTGGGGAACACCGACGCCTTCACGAGGTTGAAGGATTAATTCGCGCTGTCTTGAACCGAGCGGGAAATATCGACGGTGGTGTTTGGCTGATGCTGGACGCACTCGAAGGGCGGGGCCGCGTCTTGGCAGTTAAAACTGGGACGAAAATCCCAAACGAGATCTAATGGATGGCGCTCCAGCGCCTGCTTTGTTGGACGGACGCCCATCATGCGCGAGTTTCGTTGCGATAAATGTTCGAGCCCAGTCTATTTTGATAATCTTATTTGCCTTACCTGCGCCCACACTTTGGGATTTTGCGTTTCCGATCTGTCCATGAAGGCGCTGCAAAAGTCAGGCGACGCCTGGCTTTCGCAGAGCGGGCAAGTCGTTACTCTTTGTGAAAATTTTCAATATGGCGCCTGTAACTGGCTATGCCATTCGCCGCAGGCGCGCTATTGCGCCGCCTGCCAATACAATAGAACCATTCCCAACCTCCAAAGCCCCGAAAATTTGCAGGCGTTTAAGAAGCTGGCCCAGGGCGCGCGGCGGCTTTTTTACGCCGTGCACAGATGGGGGCTTCCCGCGCCGACGAAAATCGAAAATCCCAGCGAAGGAATCGCATTCGACTTTCTTGAGGACCAAATCGATGAATCGGGAAATTTGCGTAAGGTTATGACGGGGCATGACGCCGGACTCATCACGCTGGCCGCGTCAGAGGCGAGCGACCTCGAGCGACTGAAGCGTCAGGAAGCTTTGAACGAAAAATACCGAACCGTATTGGGGCATTTTCGACATGAAATAGGCCATTACTACTGGGATAGGCTGATCGGCGTCGATCGCCGCCGGCTCGACGCGTTTCGCGTGATCTTTGGCGACGAGCGCGTTGATTATGCCGAGAGCCTGAAAAGGAACTACACCGATGGCCCGCCACAGAATTGGGCCGACCTTTACGTCAGTTCCTATGCCTCGTCGCATCCCTGGGAGGATTTCGCGGAAAGCTGGGCGCATTATCTTCATATGGTCGACACGTTAGAGACCGCGAGCGCTCTAGGAGTCGTTTCCGTAGGGACGGAAGAAAACACCCATCCATATTTCGATCCTTATCTCGAAAAGCAATTTGATAAAGTTTGGAGCGCCTGGCCAGTGCTCGCGGTGAAACTGAATGAGATAAATCGCGCCATGGGCATGCCGGATATTTATCCTTTCGTGGTCAATGAGGTCATAAAAAGCAAAATCGAGTTTGTGCATAATCTGATCAAAGAGCCGAACAGAGACGGGCCGTCGAATCCGTAGATTTTTTTCGCAAAGACATCTGACTGGCTTGATCTAATCGGCATAAGCATTCTCGCGCGGGATAAGCCGGAATTTCGGGTCAACCCGAGTGCGTGAGGAACAAAATGACCCGTGGTCTGTTACCCCGGCAGGCGACATCCATCGAGAGAGCTTTGCCATGCCGAAATCCAAAAATGCATTGGATGCCATCGACTTGTTAAAAGCCGACCATCGCGGAGTCGAGGATTTATTCGCAAAGTTCGAGAAGGCGTCCCGGAAGGAGCAGAAGCAAAAGCTCGCCGCGCAAATCTGCGCGATACTCGTCATTCATTCCACCATCGAAGAGGAGATTTTCTACCCGGCATGTCGGGGGAAAATAGATGATGACTTGTCCAACGAGGCTTATGTCGAACATGACGGCGCAAAAGTTCTCATCGCTGAGATTGCTGCAAGCAAGCCCGCTGATCAATTTTACGACGCGCGCGTGAAAGTGCTTGCGGAGATGATCAAGCATCACGTTAAAGAGGAGGAAACGCGGCGGCCTGTTCGCCCAGGCTAAACAGGCTGACCTCGATCTTCGGGTGCTTGGCGCTCTGATGGCCGATCGCAAAGCGGAGCTTGAAGCGCAAATCAGGACATCCGGATTGCCGAGTCCGGAAATGCGGACGATGCACGAGGCTGGCGGACAAGAAAGTTGATGCGATCGGAACTGATTGCCGTCAGCGTGAGCATTCTCGGCGAACTGAGCCGCCGGAGCTCAGAGGGGAACTTAAGGGCGTCGGTCGAGTTCAATTCAGGTCAATAGCAATCAGCGAGGGACTGCAATGCGTAAACTTCTTCTCACAGCGACCTGCATCGGCTTCGCCTCGGCTCTCTTCATGAGCCCCGCTGGCGCGGCGAATTGGGATACTATTCAGGGGCAGTGGAAGCAGGCAGCGGGCAAAGTGAAGGAAAAGTGGGGCAAACTCACCGACAATGAAATCACCGAGATCAATGGAAAGCGCGAGCAGCTCGAAGGCCGTCTCCAGGAGCGCTACGGCTATACGAAGGAGCAGGTCAAGAAGGAAGTCGATGACTGGCTGAACGGGATGTAAGGCCCCTCCTCTATGCCCAGCTTTCAGGCCGGGCCCCTCTCTGCCCGCAATCAGGCGAGGACGACCTTCGAAAGGTCGGCGCCCGCCCTAGCGCAGACATTGCGCGTGTCGACGACGAGCTTGGCCGCCCGGCAGAGCGCCACATAATCGATCTCATCATGGTCGGTCGCGATGAGAGCGGCGTCATAGCCGCCGATCGCGTCAAGGCTCCATTCGATCGACTTCTGGCCGATAAGGTCTTTATGTTCGCGCATCTGAGGCACGACGGGGACGAAAGGGTCGTAATAGTCGGCCTTGGAGCCTCTGTCGCGCAACAGATCCAGAAGGCGAAGGGACGGACTTTCCCTTATGTCGTCGATGTTCTTCTTATAGGAGAGGCCGACGACAAGAATGCGGGAATTCTTCAGTCCGCGGCATGAAGAGGCGTCAAGCGCCCTCGCCAGTTCGTCGATCACATGGTTCGGCATGCGGCTGTTGATCTCGCCGGCGAGTTCGATGAAGCGCGTATGCTGATTATATTCGCGCGCCTTCCAGGTGAGGTAGAAGGGGTCGATGGGAATGCAATGACCGCCAAGACCCGGCCCCGGATAGAAGGGCATATAGCCGAAGGGTTTGGATTTCGCGGCCTCGATCACTTCCCAGACATTGATGCCCATTGCGGCGAACACGACCTTGAGCTCGTTCACAAGCGCGATATTGACGGCGCGAAAGACATTTTCGGTGATCTTGACCGCCTCGGCCGCCGCGGCCGATGAAACCGCGACGGTTCGCGGCACGAAGGCGCCGTACAGGGCTTCCGCAACGGCGCGCGACCCCGCATCGTCGGCGCCGACGACTTTGGGAATCCGCGCCGTCGAATATTCCGGATTGCCCGGGTCCTCGCGCTCGGGCGAATAGGCGAGGAAGAAGTCGCGGCCCGCTTTCAGGCCGTCCCTTTCAAGGATCGGCCGCATGACGTCATTCGTCGTGCCGGGATAGGTCGTCGACTCGAGAATGACGATCTGTCCCGACCTGAGCCGGCGCGCGATGGTCTCGGTGGTGGAAACGACATAAGCCAGGTCCGGCTCCATATGTCGCGTCAGCGGCGTCGGCACGCAGATCAAAATCGCGTCGGGTTCCGCAAGGCGGTCCATATCCGCCGTCGCTTCGAGAAATCCCGCCGTGCGAAGCTCCGCGATTTGCGCGTCGCCAATGTGCTTGATGTAGCTTTTGCCAGCGTTGAGCGCCTCCGCCTTCGCGGGATCAGTGTCGAACCCCAGAACGCGAAGGCCGCCGCCGCCGAATGCGAGCGCGAGAGGCAAGCCGACATATCCCATGCCGATAATGCCGACCACAACCTGCTTCCGACCGATGCGTTCGAGGAGACCGCCAATTTGGCTATGCGCGTCGGACATTGTCGAAGCTCTCCGCGAAAGCCGCCATATTTTCTGTCTCGACCGGCCTATGCTCGGGATTCATTGATCGAGAGGGAAGGCGCGGCGGCTCTGACGCAGATAGCCCAGAAGCGGAGGCGGGCGCAACGCTCGTCGCCGCCGGCGCGGGCACGGTCTATGCTTGAGGTCGCCGATAGCTGATTGCCGGCGATATCCACCGGCCCGCCTTGTTCCAAAGGCGACGTTTCCCTTCCCCTAGCCGGAGGATATTGCGATGACGACAGCGAGCGGCGACGCCGTTTCGAACGCATCATTCGATTGGAGCGCGACGGACGCCGACTATATGTCGCCTGCCTATCTCCGAAATCATTTCCGGCAAGCCTTCGGCAAATTCGACAAGGGAATCTATTGGTTGCGAGCGCCGGCCGGCATGGGCAAGACCCAGTTCATTCGCGGCGTCACAGGCAAGCGTCCGGCGAAAGACCCGACCAAGACCGAAGGGATCGACAGTTCGATCTCCGCCGACGCCCGGTCGATCGCCTTTCATATCCCCAAGGGAGAGGCGATCGGCCCCCGCCAGTTCGTTGACGGGTTGAAATCAGCCTTTGACAGCGAATTCGCCCTCGATGCGGAGGAACGGGCCCAGACGGGCGCCGCCCTGCGCTATGACAATCCCGCCGCGGCGCGGGAGGATTTCGTCGCCTGGCTGGCCCGTCTGCGCGACTGCGCGGCGGCGAAAGGCGCCAAGCGCCTTCTCGTCTGCATCGACGGCCTCGATCTTCTGACGGAGCCGGAGCCCGGCGCCTCCGCCGAAAATTTTTCGCTTCTCGAATTGCTGCCCTCGGCGCCCGAGCTTCCCGCAGGCGTTACGCTGCTCATCAGCTCCCGTCCTGCGGCAGACTGGCCTCCCGGACTCTTTGAGCGCGCGCAGGCGAGGATCGGCGTCGGGGAAGGCCTCACTGCGCTTGATCTGTCGTTGCAGGAGAAAGCCTATATCGAGCTGTTGCAGCGCTATTTCACCGAACGGTTGAGACCGCTCTTTCGCAGCCGCGCGCAGGCGCATCTGCGCGAGCTCCTGGAAAACAAGACTCCCTTTGAGAAAGGCGGGCGCGACGCGAGGCTCACCAACGATCCCACCCTGCGCGACGGACTGAAGGACGACTGGAAAAAACTCACCAATAAATTTCCCCGATGGACGGGCGAGCAGCTTCCCATAACGCCGATCGTCGAAATTCTCGATCAGCGCGACAAGCTGTGGATCGATATGATCGATAGGACCGAATCTCGTTTCAGCTATATCGCCGCGCTGACGGCGCGCCTTCTCGACGGCTCGTTCGCGGTGGAACAGGTAGAGGGTCTGCCCAAGGGCGAAGCCATGCTTGCGAGTCTCGGAAGCGCCCCGCAATAGAGCCCGCTCCGCACAGACGCCAGCCATTCTCGTTCTTTTTTTATCGAAGCCGATGGCCGGTTGAAATGAAGGTCTCCATATAAACTGGGTTATAGCCAGAACTCAGGCGCTGTGGTCGATCATTATAGCGACCGCACCTGACTCGCTACTCAGTGAGTGAGGAGAGTTTGATCATGCAATCTCTTAAAGTCCTTCTCATCGCATCGCTCGCAGCCTTGCTTCCGCATTTGTCCTTTGCGCAAAGTTGCCGCTGGGACGGAACCGCGCCCTGGTGCGCCGGCGCATGTGGAGGAGGCGAAACCGAAGTCTTTCGCGCATCCGATCTCCCGCCCCACTGGAAGGACGCCTTTCCAGCCATCCAAAACACAAACTTCGGATCGGCGTGCGCTCTCGGCACGAAAACGTTGTGCTGTCCTGCATCGGCAGGCTCGGAATGCCGCTGGGACGGCACGGCGCCCTTCTGCGATGGGGAGTGCCGCGCCGGAGAAGTAGCGGCGTCGCCGCCGCCAGGCATACCGAGCGGGAACGCATGCGTCACGGGGAGTAAGAAGTGGTGCTGTCGCGCCACCCGTACAGGCTCGACAAGGCAGGCGCTTACCACAAACCCGAAACTCTCGTTGTTCGCGGCGATTTGGGATAAGTCGGACGGACCTGCCTGGCAGGCGCGCCACGGTCTGACCTCGGCCCAGTATCAGCAAACCTTCGATGAGTTGACGACGCAGGGTTATCGGCCCGTCGACGTGAGCGGTTACAGCGTTGGCGGTCGCGCAACTTACGCGGCGATCTTCGAACGACGCTCCGCTCCCGAGTTTGCTGCTTTCCACGGATTGTCGAATGCGCGTTATCAAGCGGAATTCGATCGTCTCACGCGCGCCGGGTTTAAGCCGGTTCACATTGCTGGGTACGCCGTTGGCAGGCAAGACCGATACGCCGCTATCTTTGAAAAATCTGGGTCCCAAGGGTGGGCCGCGCGACACAATATCGACGCCGCGACATTCCAGCGCGAGTTTGATCGCTGGACGGGTCAAGGCTACCGTCTCGTCGCGGTCAGCGGATACAACGTCAATGGGCAAGATCGCTATGCTGCGATTTGGGAAAAGCGGGCGTCGCCCCCCTGGCAAGCGCGGCATGGCTTGACCTCGGGCCAATATCAGCAACAGTTTAACGAACTAGCCAGCCAAGGCTATCGCGTCGTCCAGGTCAATGGCTGGCGCGCGGGCAATGAGCCGCATTTTGCGGCGATCTGGGAAAAGGTCGACGGCCCGGCGTGGCAAGCGCGACATCAAATGCTAGGCGACGGCTATCAAGAGGAATTCGACCGACTGCTCAAAGAGGGCTACCGACTGCGCGATGTCAGCGGCTATCACATGTATGACTAGAGCGCGCTGTGAAAAAGCGGAATCCGATTTTTCGCATAAAGCGCGTTCTGAACTTATAAAAAGATCGCGTCAGCTGCATCTCTGGACGATTCCGTCCAAATGCAGCTGATGATCTAAAAGGCCGGCGGCATTTTCTCGGCGCTTCCATCGCGCTTGTTCGCTAAAATCGCGCCGCGGCTCGCGGCGATGCCCCGGCCCGTCGAGCGCAAGCTGCACGTTCAAGGATGCGGATATGAATGAGCCGGATAATGCGGAGATCGAAGCCGCGATCGAGAAGCTTGTCGACGTCTTCTATACCCGCGCGCGGCAGGATGCGCTGCTCGGCCCGATCTTCGAAGCCAAGGTGCAGGACTGGGACGCGCATATGCGCCTCGTCGCGGATTTCTGGTCCAAGATTCTCTTGAAGACGAACCGCTACGCCGGCCAACCTTTTCCCGCGCATCTGCAATTGCCGATCGAACCGCGTCATATCGACCATTGGCTCGCGCTGTTCTCCGACACGACGGAAGCCATCCTGCCGGAGCCCTATGCGCAGACGGCGCTCGAAAAGGCGCGAATGATGGGCGAAAGCTTCAAGGCCGGCCTTTTTCCCTTCATCGACAAGGAGGGCAGGCCTTCGCGTCATCCGCCCGCGTAAGCTTTCGCCGTTCCGGCGATGCGCTCCCCCGTGGGACCGTTGCTTTGTATTTTCGATATATAAACAGATTTTATATTGAGGAAAATCGCCGAAATATACGCTCTATGGATATCTTCTTAAAACTATTCCTAAAGTCATTTAGATAATATAAAAAGCAAATCATGCTACGGAAACGCCATATTGATCGATGTTAGTCTTTATGACAATAACTCCGACGTTGTATGATCCTTAACAGAGCGAAGGCGAGCGAATAAGCCGGCCGCCTCGACGACGCCGCGCCGGTTCGAAGATCGGACAGGCTGACGACCAGCCGGGGATGCTTGCGCCTTTGGGGAGTTCAAAATGCTGATGAGGCATTTCTCCTATTTCGTCACGCTCGCGCGGGAGAAGCATTTCGCGCGCACGGCGGCAGTCTGCAACATCACCCAGCCGACTCTCTCGGTCGCTATTCGCAAGCTCGAAGATTATCTCCAGGTTCGCCTCATCGTCAGGGGCCAGCGCTTCGTCGGACTGACGCCCGAAGGCGAAAAGGCGCTCGCATGGGCGCAGCAAATTCTGATCGACTACGACAGCATGCGGGAAGAAGTCGCGAGCTTCCGTCATGGCCTCACTGGAACATTGCGCCTTGGCGTTATTCCCGCCGCCATGCCGGCGGTGGCTTTTCTGACGGCGCCTATAGCGGCCGAGCATCCCGCGGTCTCGATTGACATACAATCGATGACATCGCGCATGATCCAGCGCGGCCTCGACGCCTTCGAACTCGACGGCGGCGTCACCTATCTCGAAAATGAGCCGCTCGAAAATGTGAGGAGCGCGACGCTTTACGAAGAGCGATATGTCTTTGTCGCGCGGCGGACGAAAGCGCGAGAGAAGGCGCGCTCGATCGCCTGGACCGATGCGGCGAAGGAAAAACTGTGTCTCTTAAGCCGCGACATGCAGAACCGGCGCATTCTGGACAATCTCGCGAAGTCGATCGGAGTCGCGATCCAGCCGGCGATCGTCTGCAATTCCTTTCTCGGCGTTTGCTCGCATCTGCGCTGCGCGGATTACGCCAGCATCGTCCCTCACACTTTCTTCAACGTCTTCGGCGCCGCCGCCGATCTCGTTTGGCTCGATCTTGTTCGTCCCGCGCATAGCCAAAAGATCGGGCTTGTGGTGACCGATCGCGAGCCTGCCTCCCCTCTCGCAACCGCGCTGCTCAAGGCGGCTTCCGCCATGAAGCTCGAGCGCGACTTCGGAAAGCCGCTCACGACCCATTGATTGGGGTTGTCTATCAGCCGTTAGCTCCAATTTATTTGAACCAAGACGTTCGTCATTTCACCGTGACGCCGTTCGAACCGGCGCGAAGACGATAAAACCGACCAAGCCGGCCGAACCGCAAGGGCGATGATCGAAAAGCCGATGTCGATGCGCATTCGACAAATCCTCTTGATTTGCTGGACCCGTTTGACATCCCCACGCGCCCTTGCCGTCTCTAAAGGAAGGAACGCTCAAATGGCCAAGGTTGTATGCGTGCTCTATGACGATCCCGTCGACGGCTATCCGACATCCTATCCGCGCGACGATCTGCCTAAGATCGACCGCTATCCCGACGGCCAGACGCTGCCCACGCCCAAGGCGATCGACTTCAAGCCCGGCGCGCTGCTCGGCAGCGTATCGGGCGAACTGGGCCTGCGAAAATATCTCGAAAGCAATGGCCACACGCTTGTCGTCACCTCCGACAAGGACGGCCCCGACTCGGCGCTGGAGCGCGAATTGGCGGACGCCGAAATCGTGATCTCGCAGCCCTTTTGGCCGGCCTATCTCACCGCCGAGCGCATCGCCAAGGCCCCCAAGCTGAAACTCGCGCTCACGGCGGGCATCGGCTCGGACCATGTCGATCTGCAGGCGGCGATC
This sequence comes from Methylocystis borbori, assembly GCF_036576025.1. Lineage (NCBI taxonomy): Bacteria > Pseudomonadati > Pseudomonadota > Alphaproteobacteria > Hyphomicrobiales > Methylocystaceae > Methylocystis > Methylocystis borbori. The sequence goes on from NZ_JAZHYN010000017.1 coordinate 53,844, forward strand.
GATCGCAAGATCACGGTCGCGGAAGTGACCTTCTGCAACTCGATCAGCGTCGCCGAACATGTCGTGATGATGATCCTGAGCCTCGTGCGCAACTACATTCCCTCCTATCAATGGGTGATTAAGGGCGGATGGAACATCGCCGATTGCGTGACGCGCTCTTACGATCTCGAGGGCATGCATGTCGGCACCGTGGCGGCGGGCCGCATCGGCCTTGCAGTGCTGCGCCGTCTCAAACCCTTCGACGTGCATCTGCATTATTACGACCGTCACCGCCTGCCCGAGTCGGTTGAAAAGGAGCTCAATCTGCATTGGCATCCTAATGTGGAGGACATGGTCAAGGTCTGCGACGTGGTGACGATCAATTGCCCGCTGCATCCCGAGACGGAGCATCTCTTCGACGACAAGCTTCTCTCTAAGATGAAGCGCGGCGCTTATATCGTGAACACGGCGCGCGGCAAGATTTGCGATCGCGACGCGATCGTTCGCGCGCTCGAGAGCGGCCAGCTCGCGGGCTACGCCGGCGACGTGTGGTTCCCACAGCCGGCGCCGAAGGATCATCCCTGGCGCGCCATGCCGCACCACGGCATGACGCCGCATATTTCCGGCACGTCGCTCTCCGCGCAAGCGCGCTATGCGGCGGGCGTACGGGAAATATTGGAATGCTGGTTCGAGGGACGTCCAATCCGCGACGAATATCTCATCGTCGACGGCGGCAAGCTCGCGGGAACCGGCGCGCATTCCTATAGCGCCGGCGACGCCACCGGCGGATCGGAAGAAGCCGCCCGCTACAAGGTCGCCTGACGATTTAACAGCCGAAAAGGCGTCGCCTCGCGCGACGCCTTTTTTATGCCGCGACGAAGGAGACGCGCATGAGCAGGCTCGATGTGACCGAGAAAATATTGGCGGCGAAAATCCGCCAAGGACTGAAAGGATTGATGTCGCCGCGACGCCCGCAGACCGGCGACGCCGAAAAACAAAAGCTCCCATCGGGCCGCGCCCGACGGGAGCCATGAATTATTGGAAATCTTGCGTCTAGTCAGATTTCGGCCGACTCGTAGCTCGTGACTTCCATTCCAACGCAAATTTCGACGATCTGTGGCGAAGTCCAGGCCATGGGCGCATCTCCCGTTTTCGTGAGGCGGCGATTAGGCCGCCGATATTGCTAGGCCCCGACGCTACCACCGCGGCGCCTCATCGCGCAGCATGAAAATTTCTATCGGAACTATGCCAAATGTTCCCGACCGCCCAACGGCAGCCGCGCCTCGATCCTCGCGCCCCCTCCCGGCCGCTCGGCGACGGAAATGCTCCCGTCGAACGCCTTGACCCGCTCCGTCATTCCAAGGAGGCCGAGCCCCTTGCCGCCCTCGCCAGAAAAGCCGACGCCATTGTCTTCGACAATGATATCGAGAGAACGGCCCCCTTCCCCGGGCGCCGTCCGGCGCGTCGACCTGACGCTCACCCACGCCCGGGTGGCTTCTGAATGCCGATAGATATTCGTCAAAGCCTCCTGAACCAAGCGATAGGCGGTGAGCGCCACCGCCTCGTCGAGCGGCTCCAGATCGTCCGAACATTCCAGCGTCAGATCGAGATCGTCGCGCATGCCGCGCCAATTGACGACAAGGCTTTGCAGCGCGGCCTGAAGCCCGAGTTCGCTTAAGCCTGGCGGGCGCAGCTGGTCGAGCATTCTGCGCACGACATCCTGCAGCGCCTCCCCCGCCCTTTGTATCTCGACGACCGCCTTGCGCCCGAGACTAAGGTCGAGCTTTTCCTCGGACATCGTCTCGACAAGCGTCGACGCGCCGGCGCGAATGGCGAAGAGGCAGGGGCCGGCTTCGTCGTGAAGATCGCGCGCGATGCCGCGGCGCTCGTCGTCCTGAACGCGGACGAGCCGTTGCAGCAAGTCCTGATTCTCGCCGCGCACGCGATCGAGCGTTCGCCCGAGCGAATTCAGTCGCGTCGCGATGTCGCCGAATTCCCGCGCCCCCTTGAGCGTAAGCCGCACATTGGATTCGCCGCGCTCAAGCCGCGCGAGGCCCGACGCCAGCGCATCGAGCGGCGCGAGCGAGCGCCTGACGAGGAGCAGAACCACGCCCATGAAGATGAGCGTCGCGACCAAGCTCGCCGTCGCGAGCGAAATCACGTCCGACCATATCTCCGCCACTTCGTCGACGGGATAGGAGGCGATGACGATATTGCCATAGCGCACGCCCCGGATAACGGCGGGAATGACGCTGACTCTCGGGCTCGGCGCGACGAAGGACACGAACCACTTCGGAATGTCCGAACGCTGATCGACGGAGGATTGGGCGACGATGACGGGATAGGATTCGTTGCGGGAGAGGAACTGAACCTTGATGTGACGAAATCTCTCCCTATTGTCGAAACGCCGCCGCAGATCGGGCAAGGGATCGACGCTCTCCTGCAACCCAGCAAGTTCGGCGATGATAAGTTCGCGCGCCAGCCGCTCCGTATTGTCGGCCTCGTCCCGCACCCGCGGTCCGGCGTGAAAGACCAATATCGCGACATTGACGACAAGCATCGCCAGCAGCGCGAAGGCGATGAGCCAGCTTAATCCCGCTTTTAGAGATCGGTTCTGCATGGCGCGGCTTTACAAAGCTCTATTCCGACGGAAGGCGAACGCTTATTCCTAGCATTTTTTCAGCGCTGACAGAGCCGCGAGGCCAGCGCTTCTCCTGGGTCCAAGATTGACAGAAAGGCCGGCAATTCAACATAATGCGCGGCGTTCCCGACCTAAGGCCAAATCATGCGCGTTCTCATCGTCGACGACCATCCCATGGTGATCGCAGGATGCCGCGGAATGCTCGCCGGCCAAACCGACATCGACATTCTCGAAGCCCATGACGCCGACGAGGCGCTCGAAGCGCATGGCGCATCGCGCCCAGACGTGACGGTGCTGGACATTAATCTTCCCGGCCTCTCAGGCTATGAACTGCTGCGCAGAATCCTCAAACGCGATCCCAAGTCGCGCATCATCGTCTTCACCATGAACGACGATCCGGTTTTCGCCGCCCGCGCCATCGAGCTTGGCGCCATGGGATATATGGCGAAAAGCGAAGACCCATCGCAATTCGCGCGCGCCATTCGCGCGGTCGCCGGAGGCGAGCGTTATCTTTCGAACCAGATCGCGCAAAAGCTCGCTTTCTTCAATCAAAAGCAAAAATCCAACTCCTTCGCCGATCTCAGCCCGCGCGAAATCGAAACGCTGCGCCTGCTCGCCGATGGCAAGGGCATGGCGGAAATCGCCCATGCGATGAAGATTTCCTACAAGACGGTCGCGAATTGCTGCACGCTGCTGAAAAGAAAGCTCGGCGCGCGCTCGCGCGCCGACCTTATCCGCATCGCCGTCGAGAGCCGCGCCGCAAAGAGCATCGTCTGACGGCGCGTCTTTTGACCGTTTCGCGCCTGTCATCCCCGACGCGCGCTTTGCGCGCGATCGGGAATCCAGAGCAAACCCCATAAGCGCGCATTACGACTCTAGATCCCCGGTCGGGCCTTCGGCCCGCCGGGAATGACCAGCGCGGGACGATCAGGAGAAGCCGAGCCTACTTTTTCGACTCCACCGCTTTTTTCAGTCCGTCGAGACCCGCGCGCAGAAAGCCGCTGACGGCCGCTTTCGCGGCTTCGTCGTTGAGTTCCTCAGGCGGCTCGTTGCCGGTGTCGCCGCGATAGAGGCGGCCGTACCATTCGACCTCGCTGCCGCCGGCCGCGGGACGCACGATAAAGCTCATGGAATAGGAGCTTGTCGGCAGCGCCGTCAGATCGGGATCGGACATGCGATAGGAATATTTCAGCTCCTTCTCGTCATATTCATCGAGGCCTTCCTTCAGCACGCCGCCTTTTTTGAGCGTGACGTCGCGTGTGGCGCCCGCCTTGTCGCCGCCCTCCGCCTTCACGCTCGCGACGTCGGGATGCCATTTCGCAATCGAACCGAAACTCCCGGCGACGGCCCATACCGCCTTGGGATCGGCGGCGATCGTCACTTTCTCGACCACTTTGATCGGCGTCGGCCCATGCGCATGAGCGAATCCCGCCATCAACAAGACGCCAAGCGTCAGAATGCTGCGTTTCACTTGCTTCTCCTTAGGTTCAGGGAAAGAGCCGCTTCACGGCGTTCGCGACGGAGACGAAGCCGCTCGGAAAGCGGAATGGCGAGATAGAGAACGCCAAGACAGGCGAGCGCGGCGTCCGCGAACCATGGACGAAGATCGCGCGCGCCGAGATTGGCGCGCGACGTCGCGCTGGCTTCTATCGCGGCGGCGAGGTCTTCCTGGCGTTCGAGACGGCGATAGGACAGTCCCGTCGCTTGCGCCAACTCCTTAAGATAGGCCTCGCGAAGGGAAGAGAGATGCTCGACGCCGACGGCCGCCGCGCCGCCAAAAGGCGCGTTGCGCGCATTATAGCCTTCGCGCAGCTCCGCCCCCGGCGGCGGCGGCCCCGATCGATTTTCATGCGGCACTTCGTCGACGCCGAAAAATCCGATCTCTCGCCCCGTGTCGTCGAATTTAGGAATGGGAGACAGAGCGTCGGCGCCGGCGCCGACGATCGCGCCCTTGACCTCGCCCGGGCGGCCCCCGAAGGGCGGACCGCCGGACCAGGGCAAGGGCGGCGCTTCGTGGCCGTCGGTGATGAAAATGAGATCGACGCCGAGACTGCGCGCCATGTCGATCGCGCGATATAATCCGCTGGAGATATGGCTGTCCCCCTCCCAGGCCATGCGCCAGTCGAGGCCTTGGATCGCGCCGTCGAGCGGCGCGAAATCGGCGCAGACCTCGATGGGCTCGAAGAGCAGGAAGGGCTGCCGCTCGGTAAACACCCCCAGAGCCAGTCGCGAACGGCAGGGCAGACGCTTGATCGCGTCGCGCAAGGCGAGCTTCGCATATTCGAGCCGACTGATCGGACGATCGTTCAGACGATAGTCGCGCGTATTCATGCTCCCGGTGATGTCGATCACCGCGAGCGCATCGAAACTGCGCTGCACGACGGGCCAGGAAGGATTGACCAAGGCGAGTGCCAGCAAAACGAGCGCCGCAAGCAGCGACAAGGCGCGGGGGTCTTTGAAGAAGGCGCCGATCATGGCAGGCCCTTCGGCGCGCCGGGAATGTCGGTCCAAAACTTTTTGGGATCCGCCGGCAGTTCGTCGCCTTCCTTGCGCTCATATTCCTTGAAATCGCGGATGAGGCGCGACGCCACGTCGAGATTGAATTTCGCGTCCCAGAACTCCGGCGAGAGTTGAAGCGCGCGGCGATATTCGCGGCGCGCGAGAACGATGAAGGGAGTCGAATGATCGAAGTCGCCCTTTTCAACCGCCGTGAAACCTTTGCGCAGGAACGCATTGCCCAGATTGTAGCGCGCGGCGGCGGCGAGCGCCGCAGGCGCCCTGTCGTCAAGCGCCTCGACAAGCGCGCGCGCCCTGTCGAATTCCTCGCGTTGCGCGAGATAGGCGATGCGCGCCGCAACGAGTTGCGGCTCGGCGCGCTCGTCAACGGCGAGATCGCGGCCCGCCGCAAGTTGCGCGATGGCTTCATTCGCGCCGCGCGCCTTGATCCAGAAGAAGCCGCTGACGAAGGTCGTAAGCGGAAATAGGAGCGCCGCGCCCATAATGAGATAGGCGCGAAAGCGGCCGCGCCAGCCGGCGAGCGCTAATGCGGCGCGGCGCGCCACGGAGGCGTCGCCCAAAGGATCGCGGCTGGAGGCGCCGTTTTGAGACATCACGCCGCGCCTCCCTTGCGGATGAGCGCAACGTCCATGGCGACGGCCCCCGCGAAGCGGCGCGTCAGCGCCTCGGCAAGCTTGGCGCAAAGCAGCAGGAGGGCGGCGATCAACGCCGCGCTTATGGCGAAAGGCGCAAGCTCGCGCCGGGGAAGCTCCTCGACCACCTCGATCGGGCTGCGCTCCAGCCGATCGATTTGCCCGACCGCCTCCTCGACCGCGCGCGGCCCTTCCGCTTCGAAAGCGCGATAGGGCGTATCAAGCGATTTGAAGAAAAGATCGAGATGACGCTCGGGCATCGCTTGCGGCGTGTCGTCCTCGCCGCCCACGGGATCATAGATTCCCTTCGAGCCTTGCGTGCGCAGATAGAGCCAATAAAGATTGACCCGGACCTTGCGGAAGTCGGCCCTGAGTTGGTCCTGCACTTTGGGATCGATGCGCGCGGCGCCGTCGGAGACGAGTAAAATGGCGCGCGATCTGTCGCCGTCGCCCGGTTTGAACATCGACAGCGCCAGTCCGAGGCCTCGCGCAATATTGGTGTAATCGAGCCCCGGACGATCGGTCGCGGCGAGCGCCGCCTGCACCGCCGCCGCATGATCGGTGGGCGGCAGAACCAATAGGGGCGAGGTGGAGAAAGCGGCGACGCCGACGAGATCGTCACGCCGGCGCGAGAAGAAATTGGAAAGGATTCTCCTCGACGCGGCGGCTTTCGACTCCTCCTCGCCCGAAGGCTGCCGGCCTGCGAATGTCTCGTTCATGCTGCCGCTGCGGTCGATCAGCACGACGATTTCCGCGCCTTCCGCCGCCCTGGAAATCCTGCCGCCTTTCATATGAAGGCCAGCGGCGCCGAGAAGACCGCCAAGCACTGCGATCGCGCCCAGAGCCGACAACGCCATCGCGAAGATGCGCGAGACGAGGTCATTCGCCGGCGCCGCGTCGACGCTCGCCACAGGCGACGCCCGCAGCGATGAAAAAAGGAACGGCGCCAGCGCCAGCGGCGCGAGAAGGAGAAGCAGCGGCGTATCGACGGCGTAATTCATGCCGTCCGCTCCAATGCGGCGAGACGCTCGGCAAGCTCGACGATCTGCCGTGTCTCCGCGTCATCCACTTGCGCAGATCGCGCGTCGAAGAATGCGGACCGCGAGGCCTCAAAGAAATGCTGGAGTTCGTCCCCAGCGGGACGAAACTCGGGGCGTGCATCCAGAAAGGCGTCGACATCCTCATAATGAATCGCGCGTCCGGCTTTCTGATCGATGCTTCGATGCAGGGCGAGGCGGGATTGACGACAGAATTCGGGCGCCGGCGCCTTCCTCGCCAGCGCCTCGATCCGTCGCGCCGCCGCGGCGAAGACGCGGGCCTTGCGCGCCTCGAACGGCCAAAGAGCGCGATCGCGCAGATAGAAAAGCAAAGCGATAAAGGACGCCGCGGCGAGAAGCGTCGTCGCGAGACGAAGCGGCGACTCATCGAGCGGCGCGGCTTTCACATCCGGCTGCAGATAATCGGCGCCGCTCTCGCGCCGTTGGGGCGCGACCTCCCGCAAGGGCGCAGCAAGGAAACTCCAGGCGGGCGCGGAGACGGTCTTTGGCGTCTCGCCGTCAAGAAAGGCGAGCGCAAGCTGCGGAACCTGCACCGGACGGACATCAAGCGCCACGAACTGGTTCTGATAAAGAAGGCGCAACCGCCAGCCCTTTTTCCCATTCTCCTCGAAAGGCGCCGCCGAAATCGAATGCAGATCGAGATGGGTGGTTATCGGACCCGGCTGCGGCAGCGAGGATTCCTGCAGCCGCTCGCCTGGCGCAAGCTCAATGTCGACGATGGCTTCGACGATATCGCCGATGAAGAAGCCGAAGGCGCGCGGGACGCGTAGTTCGACCGTCGCGGCCTCCGCGCGCGCCGACAGCAGCGCGGCGACGGCGGCTAGGACGAGCGCGGCGCGGCGCATCGACGCCTCACGCCGCCATCAGATGACGCGTCAGGCGCGGCGCGTCGATCCGGTCCGTCACGATGAAAAGCTCGCGCCCATGGCGTCTCGACAGGCGGGACAGCGCCGCGCGGCGCGCCGCCTCCTGTTCGCGCCATCGACGCCGCAAGGCGGGACGCATGACGACGAGCCGGCGCCGGCCGTCTTCGAGATCGGCGATTTCCGAAAGGCCCCATTCGGGCAGCGCTTCCTCCTGCGAGTCGGCGAGCATGATGGGCGTGACGTCATGCGCCGCCAAGGCGTCGAACATTTCCTTAAGAAGCGAGGAAGGAAGCCTGAAATCGGAAATCACCACGACGAGCTTGCGCTGCGCGCCGATAAGCGCCGCGGCGTCGAGGACGCCGCGCGCGCTCGCGCCGAAACAGGGCGCGGCGGCGACATGCTCCGCC
>NZ_JAZHYN010000018.1:0-61788 GCF_036576025.1 Methylocystis borbori
GCCGTCGCGCAGCGCCGCCATGGCCGCCTCGCGCGCGAGACGCGGCGCCGGCGCGCCGGGTTCGCCGAGCTCCAGATGAATGATGCGCCGTCCCGCGCGTTCGAGCGTCCTCGCTTCGCGGAGCGCGTCCATCGCCATGAACGGCGCGACGGCCGAGCGACGCGACGGCTGCAGGGGGCTGGTCATCGGCGTTTCCCTTATCTCGATAAAATCGTTTCGCGTCGTCCCGCGACGCACTACCTCTTATCAAGCGGCGGCGACGTGCGCTTTCCGATCAGACGGAATCGTCTGATCGATTAGAAATCGCGCCATTAAACTGGAGCGAGTTCTGATCGAAAAAGCCTGTCAACTTTTTAAGAATTTGCTCTAAGCGAGAGAGAGCCTCAATGTATGAGATGGACACGGTCGACCTCATCCAGCGTCTCTCCGTCGCGCTGGCGATCGGCCTGCTCATCGGTCTCGAACGCGGCTGGAGCGCGCGCGAGGAGGCGGAGGGAGAACGCGCCGCCGGCTTGCGCACGAACGGGCTCGCGGCGCTTCTCGGCGGCGTCTGGGCCGCGATCGTGCAGCCCTATGGGGCCGTGGGCGTCATCGCGCTCGCATTGGCCTTCGTCTTCGTCGGCGCATTGATCGGCGTTTACCGTTTTCGCGAAATCCAGCATGACGAGACATTCGGCGCGACGACGGCCGTCGCCGTGTCGCTCGCCTTCGCGCTCGGCGCTTTCGCCGTGATCGGCGACATGCAGGCCGCCGCCGCCGCGGCCGTCGCGACGGCGGCGATTCTCGCGCTCAAATCCTTTCTGCACGGCGTCGTCAAACGCGTGACCTGGGACGAACTGCGCTCGGGACTGGCGCTGCTCGCGATGAGCTTCATCCTGCTTCCGGTTCTCCCCAACGACGCGATCGATCCCTGGGGCGCCATCGTTCCCTTCCAGCTCTGGCTGATGACGGTGCTGATCGGCGCCATCTCCTTCGCCGGCTATGTCGCCGTTAAAATTGTTGGCTATCGCAAGGGCGTCGCCGTCGCGGGCCTTGCGGGCGGGCTTGCGTCCTCCACTGCGGCGACCGCGGCGATGTCGCGGCTCGCGCGCGAAAATCCGGGGCAGACGAATGTGCTCGCGGCCGGCGCCGTTTTCGCCAGCGCCATTATGGCGCCGCGGCTCTTGGCGATCGTCGCCCTGCTCAATCCGAATCTTGGCCTGCGACTCGCGGCCCCGCTCGTCGCGGCGGGCGTCGTCTTCGCGCTTGCTGGCTATGTTCTGTTGCGGCGAAGCGGCGATGACAGGCCGGAGGAGTCGCGCGATTTTACGCTCGGCAATCCGCTCGATCTCATCGCCGTGCTGAAATTTGGCGCGCTGCTCTCAGCGGTGATGATCCTCTCGCGGATCATGACCCATTTCGCCGGCAGCGCCGGCGCCTTCGCGCTCGCGGCGATTTCCGGCGTCGTGGACGTCGATGCGATCAGCCTCGCCATGGCGCGCTTGGGCGCGGCCGAGATCGGCGCGACGGCCGCCGCCGGCGCCATCCTGCTGGCGCTGCTCTCGAATACCATTGCCAAGACGGCTATGGGCTGGATTATCGGCGGCGCGCCCATGGGCTTGCGGCTCGCGGCCGTGTCCGCGCTCGCGGTCCTTTGCGCCGGCGCGGCGATCTGGCTCGCGCCGGCGTTATAGAGGTTTGGTCAGGCGACGGCGCCGGTGATCCAGCGCGCCAATTCGCCCTTGGGCGCCGCGCCGACCTTTTGCGACGCGGCCTTGCCGTCCTTGAAGACGATGAGCGTCGGAATCGAGCGAATGCCGAGTTTGCCGGCGACGCCGGGATTTTCGTCGACATTGAGCTTGACCACTTTGACCTTGCCCTTGAGCTCCGTCGCGATTTCCTCGAGCGCGGGCGCGATCATCTTGCAGGGGCCGCACCATTCCGCCCAGAAGTCGACGACGACCGGCTCGGCGGATTTCAGCACTTCCTGCTCGAAAGTGTCATCGGTGACTTTTTGCGTGGACATGGAGGGCCTTTCGTTGGCGGGATTTGATGGCGCGAAGCGTGCGCGGAAGGTAGGAAGCGCGCCGTCGCCCGTCAAGGCGACAAAGCCGTGGCGCCATGACATTCGTCAATCGAGCGCGGGCGTCGTCGTGCAAAAACGCGCCGCTTAAAACACAAAGAGCGGGGATGGCGGCCCGCCGCTCCCCACTCTTTGGCACCCCGTCCTTTACCGAAAGAAACGCCTGGCTCCGAAGTCTTTAAGTCGCTCCGATCACCTGTTCGCGGCGGCTCGTCTTGCGAGCCTCTGGCGAACCGCGTTCCGTTCGGCGTCCTCCCCGACTTGGACCGTAGCTGGGCGATTTCCCGCAACCCATTCGGCGCGAAGTAATATCCCAGCCAACCTGGCGAGGCGGACACTATGACAAAATCCAAAGGCTGTCACTCCAAAAATGTGCAGTCTGTGGAATTTTGAAGTCACGGCGCCGTCATTTTGGGCGTCGTCGGCGCGCCTGCGCCAAAGTGGCGCAAGTCGGCGCCGTCGCAGAGCGATCCGCCGCGCGCCGCTTGCGTCACAGCGGTATGTTGTCGTGCTTCTTCCAGGGATTTTGCAGCTGCTTATTGCGCAGCAGCGCGAGCGCGCGCGCGATTCGCTTGCGCGTGCTGTGCGGCATGATGACTTCGTCGATATAGCCGCGCTCCGCCGCGACGAAGGGAGAGAGGAAACGGTCCTCATATTCCTTGGTGCGCTGCGCAATCTTTTCGGGATCGCCGATGTCGGCGCGGAAGATAATCTCGACCGCGCCCTTGGCGCCCATCACGGCGATCTGCGCCGAGGGCCAGGCATAGTTCACGTCGCCGCGCAGATGCTTCGACGCCATGACGTCATAAGCGCCGCCGAAAGCCTTGCGCGTGATCAGCGTCACCTTCGGCACGGTCGCTTCGGCGTAGGCGAACAGCAGCTTCGCGCCATGCTTGATGAGGCCGCCATATTCCTGCGCCGTGCCCGGCAGAAAGCCCGGCACGTCGACGAAAGTGACGATCGGAATATTGAAACAGTCGCAGAAGCGCACGAAGCGCGCGGCCTTCTTGGAGGCGTCGATGTCGAGGACGCCGGCGAGCACGAGAGGCTGATTGGCGACGAAGCCGACGGTGCGGCCCTCGATGCGGCCGAAGCCGACGACGATGTTTCTGGCGTGCGCCTCCTGGATCTCGAAGAAGTCGCCCTCGTCGACGACCTTATGGATCAGCTCCTTGATGTCGTACGGCTTGTTGGGATTATCGGGCACGAGCGTGTCGAGCGAATCGTCGAAACGGGCGACGTTGTCGAAGCTCGGCCATTCGGGCGCAGCTTCTCCGTTGGAGGCGGGCAGGAAATCGATCAGCCGGCGCATCTGCAACAGCGCCTCGACGTCATTGTCATAGGCGCGGTCGGCGATCGAGCTCTTCGTCGTGTGCACCGAGGCGCCGCCAAGCTCTTCCGCCGTCACCGTCTCATTAGTGACGGTCTTCACGACGTCGGGGCCGGTGACGAACATATAACTCGTGTCGCGCACCATGAAGATGAAGTCGGTCATCGCCGGCGAATAGACGTCGCCGCCGGCGCAGGGGCCCATGATGACGGAAATTTGCGGAATGACGCCTGAGGCGAGCACATTGCGCTGAAACACCTCGCCATAGCCGCCGAGCGCCGCAACGCCTTCCTGAATGCGCGCGCCGCCCGCATCGAAGAGGCCGATGATCGGCGCGCGGTTCTTGAGCGCCATATCCTGCAGCTTGGTGATCTTCTGCGCGTGCGTCTCCGAGAGCGAGCCGCCGAACACGGTGAAGTCCTTGGCGAAGACGAAGACGGCGCGGCCATTGACCGTGCCCCAGCCGGTGACGACGCCGTCGCCCGAAATCTTCTCGCCCTGATCCATGCCGAAATCGGCGCAGCGATGGGCGACGAACATATCGAATTCTTCGAAAGACCCATGGTCGAGCAAGAGATCGATGCGCTCGCGCGCGGTGAGCTTGCCGCGGGCGTGCTGCGCCTCGATGCGCTTATGTCCGCCGCCAAGCCGCGCGGAGGCGCGCCGCTGTTCGAGCCCGTCGAGAATATGTTTCATTTGGCGTCCTGCTTGTGATCTTCGATGGAGGGAAGCGCGCTTTAGAGTTTGCGCGATCCGAGCCGCCAGCGCGCGATGTCGGCGCCGGTCAGCATATAGAGCTGATCGGGCGACGTGCGTTCGGCGAGATTAACGAGGTCGGTGCTGACGCCCATCATATTCGCGTAGCGCGAAAGCATGGCGCGCATGCCGCCGTCGTCGTAATTGCGCTCATGCACGATCCCGCCCTCGGAGAAGTCGAAACTCGTCGAATAGTTGAACATGCGATGGACGCCGACGCGGCTTTGCGCGGGAATGACGCGCTTCTTGCCGCCCATCAGCGCGTAGACGCAGGCCGAGTAGCAGCGGCCCGAGACGAGCGACATATTCTGCCGCGACATATCCGCCGCGGGACGGGCGACGATGACAGCCATGCCGAGCTTACGGATCGCCTGGCCAAGCTCCATCGAGGCGACGACCTTGCCGCCGGGAGAATCAAGCAGCACGATGCCGTGCAGATTGCCGCCGCCGACATTCTCGCGCACGAAGGCGAGAAAGGCGTCAGGCGTCGCCTCGCCGATCTCGCCCTGGGCGGCGACCACCTGCGGGCAGTTTGCGCCGCAGCCCCCCGAGTTCAGCCCGATGACGCGAAAGTTCATCTCCTCGGCGCGCGCCGCGCCGGCCCCCACAAAGAAGCCGAGGCAAAGGGCGAGGACGATGGTTTCGATCAGCTTCATCCGTGCGGCCTTCCTATCCCGACGCCATTGCGACCTAAAGCCTAGCACGAATTCGGCAAACATGAATTCGCGGGCCGCGGCCAGCGACCCCATCGCCGATGGTGGGCGGTGACGGGCTCGAACCGCCGACCCTCTCGGTGTAAACGAGATGCTCTACCAACTGAGCTAACCGCCCGGTCCAGCGAAGAAGATGGCCGCGGCTCGGTTTTTAAAGTCGGCGCCCGCGCGAGGCAAGCGCGGCGCTCTTCCATCCGGAAAGATAGCGCTCAAATGGCGACGGCCGCCGGAGCGCTCCGACGGCCGTCTGCGGTGAAAGGATGGCGACCCCTCTCTGGCGCGCCTCTTAAAGGCGGCGCGCGCGGGCTTACTTGGTCTTGTTGAGCGCCGTCTTCAGCGTCGCGCCGGGCTTGAAGCGGGCGCTCTTGGACGCAGGAATCTTGATCTCTTCGCCGGTCGCCGGGTTGCGGCCCTTGCCGGCCGCGCGCTTCTTGACCGAGAACGTGCCGAAGCCGACGAGACGGACTTCGTCTCCCTTTTTGAGAGCCTTGGTGATGCCGTCGAGCACGGCGTCGATGGCCGCCGCCGCGGCAGCCTTCGAGCTGTCGGTCGCGGCCGCGACATGTTCGACTAATTCAAGCTTGTTGACCATGGCCTGTTCCTTCTTTTTCGCTGCGGTCCGCGGGGCGCGAAAGAGCGCGATCTCGAATCGGCGTCACGCAGCGATGGCGAGTGTTGGGCGCGAATCGCTGCAAATGCAAGGGATACGGGCCAACAGGGACGAAAAAAGGCCGGAAATCCGGGGGAAATGGCCACCCCGTCACGAAAATTGGCTGAAACAGGCGGCTTGCGGCCGTTCGCGCCGCGGCCGTTTCGAGCAAAACGCGCCAAAAGAAAGCCCCGCAAGAGCGGGGCTCTTGCGGGGCTTTCAATTCATTCGCTAGAGCGCGCCGCGAAAAAATGCAGCGTGATCTCGTCTCAATCGATCAGTGGGCGCGAACGCCAGACCCATCGTCGTCGGCGATAGTCGCATTATGCTTGGCGATCGCGGCGGCGTCCTCTTCCCAAGTGATGGGCGTCGGCTGCGAGACGAGCGCATGTTTGAGCACTTCATCCATGCGCCCGACCGGCACGATCTCCAACCCGTTCTTCACCGCGTCGGGGATGTCCGCCAGATCCTTGGCGTTCTCCTCCGGGATCAGAACCTTCTTCATGCCGCCGCGCAGCGCCGCGAGGAGCTTCTCCTTCAGGCCGCCAATCGGCAGAACCCGGCCCCGCAGCGTGATCTCGCCGGTCATGGCGAGATCGCGCCGCACCGGAATGCCGGTGATGACCGAGACGATGGCGGTCGCCATGGCGACGCCCGCCGATGGGCCGTCCTTGGGCGTCGCGCCTTCCGGCACATGCACATGGATGTCGCGGCGATCGAACAGCGGCGGCTCGACGCCGAACTCGACCGCGCGCGAGCGCACATAAGACGCGGCCGCCGAGATCGACTCCTTCATCACGTCGCGCAGATTGCCGGTGACGGTCATTTTGCCCTTGCCGGGCATCATGACGCCTTCGATCGTCAGCAGTTCGCCGCCGACCTCGGTCCAGGCGAGGCCGGTCACGACGCCGACCTGATCTTCCAGCTCGGCTTCGCCATAGCGGTATTTCGGCACGCCGAGATAATCCGCGATGTTGTCGCTGGTGATGAGGATCTTGTCCTTTTTCTTGAGAAGGATTTCCTTCACCGCCTTGCGCGCGAGGTTGGAGATTTCGCGTTCGAGATTACGCACGCCCGCTTCGCGCGTATAGCGGCGAATGAGGGTGAGCAGACCGTCGTCGGCGATCATCCATTCTTCCGGCGCGAGCCCATGCTTATGCACCGCATTGGGGATGAGGTGCCGGCGCGCGATCTCGGCCTTTTCGTCTTCCGTATAGCCGGCGATGCGGATGATCTCCATGCGGTCCATCAGGGGCGCCGGGATATTCAGCGTATTCGCCGTCGTGACGAACATCACGTTCGAAAGGTCGTAATCGACTTCGAGGTAATGGTCGTTGAAGGTTGCGTTCTGCTCCGGGTCGAGCACTTCGAGCAGCGCCGAGGACGGATCGCCGCGGAAGTCCATGCCCATCTTGTCGATCTCGTCGAGGAGGAAGAGCGGATTGGACGTCTTCGCCTTGCGCATCGACTGGATGATCTTGCCCGGCATGGAGCCGATATAGGTGCGCCGGTGGCCGCGGATTTCCGCCTCGTCGCGCACGCCGCCCAGCGACATGCGCACGAATTCGCGGCCCGTCGCCTTGGCGATCGATTTGCCGAGCGAGGTCTTGCCGACGCCGGGCGGGCCGACGAGGCACAGGATCGGGCCGGTCAGCTTATTGGCGCGGCTCTGCACGGCGAGATATTCGAGAATGCGCTCCTTGACCTTGTCGAGGCCGAAATGCTCGGCGTCGAGCACCGTCTGCGCCTGTTCGAGGTCGCGCTTGACCTTCGAGCGCTTGCCCCACGGGATCGAGAGGATCCAGTCGAGATAGTTGCGCACGACGGTCGCTTCCGCCGACATCGGCGACATCTGCCGCAGTTTCTTGAATTCGGCGAAGGCCTTGTCGCGCGCCTCCTTCGAGAGCTTGGTGTTCTTAATGCGCTCCTCGAGCTCGGCGAGATCGTCCTTGCCGTCCTCGTCGCCCAGCTCCTTCTGGATCGCCTTCATCTGCTCGTTGAGATAATATTCGCGCTGCGTCTTCTCCATCTGGCGCTTGACGCGCGTGCGGATGCGCTTTTCGACCTGCAGCACGGAGATTTCGCTCTCCATCAGCGACAGGCACTTCTCAAGGCGCTTGACGACGTTCACCGTCTCCAGGACGTCCTGCTTCTCGGCGATCTTGACCGAAAGATGCGAGGCGATCGTGTCGGCGAGCTTCGAATAATCGTCGATCTGCGTCACCGCGCCGACGACCTCGGAAGACACGCGCTTGTTGAGCTTCACGTAATTTTCGAATTCGCCGACGACCGAGCGGCCGAGCGCCTCGACCTCGACCGGCGAGCCGAGTTCATCGGCGAGCGGCTCGGCGTCCGCCTCGTAATAGTCGTCGGAGCGCGAATAATTGCGCACGCTGGCGCGCGCCACGCCTTCAACGAGCACCTTCACCGTGCCGTCGGGGAGCTTGAGGAGCTGCAGGACAGAGGCGAGCGTGCCGATCGAATAGATGGCGTCGGTGGCGGGATCGTCGTCGCCGGCGTTCTTCTGGGTGGCGAGCAGGATCAGCCGGTCGGATTTCGTCACCTCTTCGAGCGCACGGATGGATTTCTCGCGCGCGACGAAAAGCGGAACGATCATATGCGGAAAAACGACAATATCCCGGAGCGGCAGCACGGGATAGCTTTCCACGGCTCCGGGCGTGATGGCGTCGCGCTTTTCATTCGACATTTTTTTGTGCCCTGTCAGTTGGCGCGCCCCGCTTGGCGGCGACGCGAGTACGCAGCGATTTTCAGGCCAAGCCGCGATACGGTCGCTTTCCGTTATCACGCCGATGGGGATGCGTCGGTCCAGGCCGCCCGAATCCCCTTGAACGCAAAATGGGATACGCGAACAATCGATTCAAGGCGCGGCCGCGCGGCTCCCCTGCGCTGTGACTCGCCGCTGCAACGGGGCGCCCGCTCAGGCGCTGGCGCCGCCGCTCTTCTCGCTGCGTTCCGCGTAAATATAAAGCGGCCGGGCCTTGCCCTCGACGACTTCCGGCCCGATCACGACCTGTTCGACGCCCTCAAGGCCCGGCAGGTCGAACATGGTGTCGAGCAATATGCCCTCCATGATCGAACGCAGGCCGCGCGCGCCGGTGCGGCGTTCGATCGCCTTGCGAGCGACGGAAGACAATGCGTCGTCCTGGAAGGTCAGCTCGACATTCTCCATCTCGAACAGGCGCTGATACTGCTTGACCAGCGCGTTCTTGGGCTCGGTGAGGATTTTCTTCAGCGCCTCCTCGTCGAGGTCCTCTAGGGTGGCGATGACCGGGAGGCGGCCGACGAATTCCGGGATCAGCCCGAACTTCAGCAGGTCCTCCGGCTGCACCTGGCGGAAAATATCGCCGGTGCGGCGCTCGTCGGGCGCTTGGACCGTGGCGGCGAAGCCGATCGAGGTGCTGCGGCCGCGGGCGGAGATGATCTTTTCGAGCCCGGCGAAGGCGCCGCCGCAGATGAAGAGGATGTTGGTCGTGTCGACCTGCAGGAACTCCTGCTGCGGATGCTTGCGTCCGCCCTGCGGCGGCACGGAGGCGATGGTGCCCTCCATGATCTTGAGCAGCGCCTGCTGGACGCCTTCGCCCGAGACGTCGCGGGTGATCGAGGGGTTGTCGGATTTGCGCGAAATCTTGTCGATTTCGTCGACATAGACGATGCCGCGCTGGGCGCGCTCGACATTATAGTCGGACGCCTGCAGCAGCTTCAGAATTATGTTCTCGACGTCCTCGCCGACATAGCCCGCCTCGGTCAGCGTCGTGGCGTCGGCCATGGTGAAGGGCACGTCCAGAATGCGCGCGAGCGTCTGCGCCAGCATGGTCTTGCCGACGCCGGTCGGGCCGATGAGCAGGATGTTGGACTTGGCGAGCTCGACGTCCCCGTGCTTCGTCGCATGGTTCAGGCGCTTGTAGTGATTATGGACGGCGACCGAGAGGACGCGTTTCGCCTGGGCCTGGCCGATCACATAGTCGTCAAGAACTTTGCATATCTCTCGCGGCGTCGGAATGCCGTCCCGCTGCTTCACGAGCGAGGATTTGTTCTCCTCGCGGATGATGTCCATGCAGAGTTCGACGCATTCGTCGCAGATGAACACCGTCGGGCCAGCGATGAGCTTGCGCACTTCATGCTGACTTTTACCGCAGAAGGAGCAGTAAAGCGTATTCTTCGAATCGCCGCCGCCGACTTTGCTCATGTCTTTCTCCCGCTGGGCCGGCTCGTCGGACGAATCGGCCCAAACTAATTTGGTAGCGGCGTCAGCCTAACAAAAGATGGAGGCGTTTGGCGTCGTCGCCCCCGTCCATCGTCGGCCGTCAGCGACGCGCGCCTGTGGAACCCCTGACAGACTACTGTATTTTAGGCGGAGGCCAATTGGCAACCTTCGCCGGGAGTCTCAGGCAAGCAAGAAAGGCGCCCGGCGTCTAGGGTGAAATTTGCGTCACGCCGTCAGGATTTTGGGCACGCGATTGAGCCGCAGCCGATAAGCGTCGGGCATGCCGCTGCCGAGTAGGGGCCGCAGATAGAGGCGGAAGGCGTCGGTCACGTCCGTCCCCGACGGGCCGATGAACTCGTCGGGCATGACTTTGGTCTTGGCGGCGATCTCTTCAAGAGGGGTCAGATGGTAGTCCACCGAGTAAAAGCCGGTGCGGTGGATCGTCACGGAGCCGTCCTTCTCGCCCCAAATGCCGTATTGGACGGCCTTTTCGCCGACCTCCCGCGCCTCGCGCTGGTCGACGTCGGAGACGCAGCCGACGAAGCTTCGCTGCACATAGCCGAAGGTGTCGGCGCGCACCCGCTTATACCCAAGCCTGTCCTTGACGAGCTGGGTCAGTTCGTCGGCGAGCGCGCCGCCGCCCAGATGCACATTGCCGTGATCGTCCCGCTCGACCGATTTGGCGAGTTTTTCGGCAATGGGCGTATGATTTTCGTCGCAGACGCCTTCCGAGACGGCGACGACGCAGCGGCCGTATTTATCCACCGTCGCCTTCACGTCGGCGAGGAACTTGTCGATGATGAAGGCGCGCTCGGGGATATAGATGAGATGCGGCCCGTCGTCAGGGAATTTCTTGCCGAGCGCCGAGGCGGCGGTGAGGAAGCCCGCGTGCCGGCCCATGACGATGGCGATATAGACGCCGGGCAGCGCCCAATTGTCGAGATTGGCCCCGGCGAAGGCCTGCGCCACCCAGCGCGCCGCAGAAGGAAAGCCCGGCGTGTGGTCGTTCACCATCAGATCATTGTCGATGGTTTTCGGAATATGGACGGTCCGTAGCGGATAGCCGGCCTTCTTCGCCTCCTCCGAGACGATGCGCACCGTGTCGGATGAATCATTGCCGCCGATATAAAAGAAGCAGCCGATACCATGCGCGCGCAGCACACGGAAAATCTCCTGGCAATATTTCAGGTCGGGCTTCTCACGCGTCGAGCCGAGCGCGGATGACGGCGTGCAGGCGACGAGTTCGAGATTATGCGTCGTCTCCTGGGTGAGGTCGACGAAGTCCTCATTGACGATGCCGCGCACGCCGTGGAAGGCGCCATAGACGCGCTCCACCTCGCGGAACTTGCGGGACTCAAGCGCGACGCCGACGAGCGACTGGTTGATGACGGCGGTCGGGCCGCCGCCCTGCGCGACGAGGACTTTGGAGAAATCGATTGCGGTCACGACAAGCTCCTGCAAACGCCTGCGGCGGCCGCTTTCCCGCCCGGCGCGGGACAGCGGCGCTTCAACCGCGCTGCGCTTATATTCTGAGGCATGAGGCGGTTCAAATCGGATCGGACGCTATTTCGATGGCTCGCTTGAGCAAACGCGCGCGAAGAGTCCGTCGTAATAGGGCGGCGTCGGCGACCAGCCGTCTTTCCCCGGATAGGGCTTGGTGATTTTCCCTTCGCCCATCTGGCCTTCACGCCAGCCGCCCCCCTCGGATCGGTATTTCCGATTGACGCAATCGAAGGACACTTTCTCGATTTCCGAAAGCCCTTTCGCCGCAAGGCCGAAGGCGGCGGCTTTGGGCGAGGCGGCGTTGTAGTCGGTCAGCGCGTCGACCGTGACGATTCCGTCGGGCGATATCCGCCGCGAGCCGGGATCCAAATAGACAGTGGAAAAATCATCTTTGGAGACCTGAACCCAATCGACGCGGGCCGAGGCGGAGGAAGCCAGCGACGACATGAGCGCCGAGACGCCGATCTTCCACATGGCTCGCCTCATCTTCGGCTCAGACAAGCGCGCCGTGGCAATGCTTGTATTTCTTGCCGGAGCCGCAGGGACAGAGTTCGTTGCGGCCGACCTTGCCCCATGTCCCCGGATTGGCGGGATCGCGCTGCTGCGCCGTCGCCTCGCTCATCGCCGCAAGCCCGCGCGGGGAGAAATCCGCCGTCGCGAGCCGCGCATTGAGATCGTCGAGGGCGGCCTGCGAGCCGGAGCCGATAAGCGCCTCGGGATTGGGATGCGACATTTCCATCGGCGGCAGTTCGGGGGGCGCAGAAGGCGGCGCCTCGAAGGAGACTTCGACCCGCATCAACTGGGCGATGACCGCTTCGTCCCAGCGCGTCATCAGGCTCTTGAAGAGCTCCAGCGCCTCGGACTTATATTCATTGAGCGGATCGCGCTGCGCCATGCCGCGCCAGCCGATGACCTGCCGCAGATGATCGAGCGCGACGAGATGCTCGCGCCAGAGCGTGTCGAGCGATTGCAGCACGACCTGCTTCTCGATCATGCGCATCAGCGGGGCCGTGCTCCTTTCGACGCGTTCCGCATAGGCCGCATCGGCCGCCTTTAGCAGGCGCTCCTTGATCTCTTCGTCGGCGATGCCCTCTTCCTTCGCCCATTGGGCGATGGGCAAATCGAGATTGAGCTTCGCCCGCACGTCTTCGGCGAGGCCTTCGACATCCCAGGCCTCCGCATAGGCGTCGTGCGGAATGCGGCTCGCGACGAGGGCGTCGATCACGTCGGCGCGCATGTCGGCGACCTGCTCCTCGACGCTTTCGTCGGTCATGATTTCGCGCCGGCGCTCGAAGATCACCTTGCGCTGGTCGTTCATGACATTGTCGAATTTCAGAATGTTCTTGCGGATGTCGAAATTGCGCGCCTCGACCTTATGCTGCGCCTTCTCGATCGCCTTGTTGATCCAGGGATGGACGATCGCTTCGCCTTCCTGCAGGCCGAGCTTGACGAGCATGGAGTCCATGCGCTCGGAGCCGAAAATGCGCATGAGATCGTCCTGCAGCGACAGGAAGAATTTCGAGCGGCCGGGGTCGCCCTGGCGGCCCGAGCGGCCGCGGAGCTGATTGTCGATGCGCCGGCTCTCATGGCGCTCCGTGCCGATGATATAGAGGCCGCCGGCGGCGATGGCCTTCTCCTTGAAGGCGGCGACCTCCTCGCGAATTTCCGCTTCTCTCTTCGCGCGCGCCTCGCCCTCAAGCCCGGCGCATTCCTGTGTCACGCGCATCTCGACATTGCCGCCGAGCTGAATGTCGGTGCCGCGGCCGGCCATGTTGGTGGCGATGGTGATCGCGCCCGGAACGCCCGCTTCCGCGACGATATAGGCTTCCTGCTCGTGGAAGCGCGCGTTCAGGACGGCGAAGAGCTTTGGCGGCTTGCCGGAGCGCGCCGCCTCATAGAGCTTGGCGAGGCCCTTGGGATCGCCGAAATCGATCATCTTATAGCCCTGCGTCTGCAGGAATTCGGCGAGCTGCTCGGATTTCTCGATCGAGGTGGTGCCGACGAGCAGCGGCTGCATCCGTGAATTGGCTTCCTGCGCCTCGGCGGCGATGGCGGTGAGTTTCTCCTTAGCCGTGCGATAGACTTCGTCGTCCTCGTCGAGGCGGCACACCGGGCGGTTCGTCGGAATCTCGACGACGTCGAGCCTGTAGATCTCGGAGAATTCATTCGCCTCGGTCGCCGCCGTGCCGGTCATGCCGGCGAGCTTGTCGTAGAGGCGGAAATAATTCTGGAAGGTGATCGAGGCGAGCGTGACGTTCTCGGGCTGGATCTGGACGTGCTCCTTCGCCTCGAGCGCCTGGTGCAGTCCTTCCGAATAGCGGCGGCCCGGCATCATGCGGCCGGTGAATTCGTCGATGATGACCACTTCGCCCTTGCGGACGATATAGTCCTTGTCCTTCTGGAAAAGCTTATGCGCGCGCAGCGCCTGATTGATGTGATGCACCAGCGTGACGTTATGCGCTTCGTAGAGCGCGCCTTCCGTCAGCGCGCCGACTTCCGTCAGCAGCTCTTCCATATGTTCGTTGCCGGCGTCGGTCAGATGGACGGTGCGCTGCTTCTCGTCCAGTTCGAAATCGTCGGCGTTGAGCTTGGGGATGAGGCCGTCGATCGTATTGTAGAGATCAGACTTGTCGTCGACCGCGCCGGAAATGATGAGCGGCGTGCGCGCCTCGTCGATGAGGATCGAATCCACTTCGTCGACGATCGCGAAACTATGCCCGCGCTGAACCATCTGCGCGAATTCATATTTCATATTGTCGCGCAGATAGTCGAAGCCATATTCGTTATTGGTGCCGTAGGTGATGTCGCAGGCGTAGGCCGTGGCGCGCTCGTCGTCCATGATGTCGTGCACGACGACGCCGACGCTCATGCCGAGGAATCGGTATATCTGCCCCATCCACTCGGCGTCGCGCTTGGCGAGATAGTCGTTCACGGTGACGACATGCACGCCCTTACCGGCGAGCGCGTTGAGATAGACCGCGAGCGTCGCGACGAGCGTCTTGCCCTCGCCGGTGCGCATCTCGGCGATGGCGCCTTCATGCAGCACCATGCCGCCGATGAGCTGAACGTCGAAATGGCGCTGGCCGAGGGTGCGCTTGGCGGCTTCGCGCACAGTGGCGAAGGCGGGGACGAGCAAATCGTCGAGCGCCTTGCCAGCGGCGATCTCCTCGCGAAACTGACGGGTGCGGTCGCGCAGCTCGTCGTCGGTCAGCGCTTCCAGCTGCGGCTCCAGGGCGTTGATCGCCTTGACCTTCGGCGCATAGGTCTTGAGGCGGCGGTCATTGGCCGAGCCGAAAATCTTCTTGGCGAGGGCGCCGATCATTCCCGCGAACCTTTCTTCAGCGGAGCGTCTGCCGCCTTCTCGGCGCGCCGGAGGACGGCGGACGGGCGGAGCCTCGCATCATGCAAGAAAAACATCCGCTTGCGACGTCGCCCCGCTTGAGGGCGTCGTGATCGACGCGGCTTTTCCGCCGGAGAGATAAGAGCCGCGCGAACCCTTGTCAATGTAAGGGAATTTGGGGCAGGGGGCCGGGCCGGGGCCAATAGTTTCATGACGCCCGACGCTTATGATCCAAACGGACGAGGACGGGCGCGCCGCCGGGGCCTAGCCTCGCTCAATCGTCTGGGCCGGGCTTGCGTCGCGGCGCGGCGCGGGCGGATTTCCAAGGGGGTTCTCTCATGAGACGCAATTTTCAACTCGTTGCGGCGCTCGCCGCCGCCGCGCTCCTCCTCGCTTGCGGAGAGGCGCAGGCCCAGCGTCGCAAGCCTTCCGAGGCGGCGGTCAGCGGCACCGAGCATTTCGGCGACAAACCGCCTTCAAAGGAAGTCCTGGGGCCGGGAAGCGCGAAGCCGGTCTCTGGGGAGGAAGACGCGCGGCCGGGCGTCGGAGAAGTCTCCAAGGAGCCGACGGTCGCCACGAAGGCGCGATCCGTGCGCCGCGATCCCGCCGAGCAACCCAAGCCAAAGCCCTGAATGTCATTGCAGCCCAAAGCGTTTCCCGGGGAGGGGATTATGCGCAGATTTTTGATTCTATTCGCGGCGTTGGCCGTCAGCCTGATTGCTTTCGCGCCCAGCGCCGCCCAGGCCTGGTTCAAATTCCGCAACAAGACCAACGCCACCGTGTGGGTGTCGTTTCTCTGGTATGCGCCGGGCTGCTCCGACGGCGGCGACTGGGAAAAGAAGGGCTGGTGGAAACTGGAGCCGGGGCAGATCAAAACCGTCTTCGGCCAGGACCTCCAGAGCGTTAACACTTATTACTATTATTACGCCGAATCGAGCGACGGGACGAAGTGGAGCGGCCCCTTCAACATTTGCGTGCCTCAGACCGCCTATGATTGGTGCATCAACACCTGTTGCACGCCGACATGCCGGACCGTCGGCTTCCGCGAAAAATATATCGGCGGCAATAACAACTATACGGTCAACCTGGTGAAATAGCGGGGCTCACGGCGCCTCATTGATCGGCCGCAGCGGGCGGGGCAGCCTGCCCGTCTTGACGAGCCGGGAAAACAGCCGCAGGCCCACGGGCTCATTGCCGTTGGGATGCACCAGCACGATGGAGCCCGGCCGCGGCGGCGGGCCGAGCGCAAGCCAACTGTCCGCGCCGAGCGCCACAAGATGTCGGGCGCGGATATGGTCGAGCAGCGCGCCGTCGGCGACGAGGCCCGGAAAACGGAAGAAGACCGAAGGCGTTTCGCCATTGGCGATGATGAGCTTCTCGGTCTCGAAGATTTCGCGATCCATATCGACGCCGGGGCGCAGCAGATAATTCCGACTGTCCGCGAGTCCGACGACATAGGGGTGGCTGTAGGAGTGGTTCGCCCAGGCGATGTCGAGCGCGCCGCTGCGCGCCTTCTCGCGCAACCAGGCGAAGTCGGCGCCGTGGCGCGCGATCCAACCCCCGGAGACGGCGAGCGTCACGGGGGTGTGCGGACCCTGCGCGGCGAGTTCTTCGAAAAAGGCGCGGTCGAGCGGCTTGCGGCTGGGGCAGAGGTCGCCGGTGACGAAAGCGCCGTCGCCCGCCCCATGAATGAGGCCGGCGTTGACGAGCGCCGGCGGACGCGCCGGGTCGGCGGGCGGGCGCAGCGCCTGCAGATAGCGCGTCTGTTCCTCGGCCGCGTCGCTCGTCTCGGCGCAGCGCCAGCACGCGGCGCGCTCCAGCGACGTCTGCAGCGACTGCGGGTCGACGGCGAGCAGCAGCGCCTCTCCATCGACGCGCATGCGGCGGATGGCGAGCCGAGTCGCGCCGCTTTCGCTCGCGCAGCTCTCGAAGACCGGCGCATAATCATGTACGCGCTCGGCGGTCGACGCAGCTCCAGGCGCGATTTCCGCCGGCGCACAGGACCCTTCTTGGCCGCGCGCAGTTGCGGCGCCGGCGAGGCATGCGCAGAATAGAAGAGCGAACATCCGAGTCATGCGCAGGACCATGGCCAAAAGCATCGAGATTGAAAAGCTCGCTCTGTCGATCGAAACGGCGGAATCGGCGGAGCTTTCGGCGCGTCTTGGCGCGGCGCTGAGCGAACGTTTCGGCGCGCGCGCCGAGCAGACCTTCTCCATTCTGGCGCGCGGGGAAGATGGCGCGCTGATCGGCGGAGTCAATGGCCTCACCCATTGGCGATGGGCCTATGTGCGCCATCTCTGGGTGGCGGAGTCTTGGCGCGGCCAGGGCCTCGGCGCGCGGCTCATGGGGGAGGCGGAGCGCTTCGCGCGGGACTGCGGCTGCGTGGGCGTCTATATCGACACATTCGAGAGGCGCGTCGCCGCCTTCTATGAGACGCTCGGCTTCGCGCCCGTGGGAGAGATCGCCGATTTTCCGCCGGGCCACAGCCGCATCTCCCTGAGCAAGCCGCTCCGATGACTGAGATCATGAAAGCGATGGTCCTGCCGACGCCCCATGCGCCGCTCGTCATGGAGGAGCGGCCGCTCCCGTCGCCTCGCGCGGGCGAACTGCTGCTCAAAATCGAGGCCTGCGGCGTCTGCCGCACCGATCTCCATGTCGTCGACGGCGAATTGACCGAGCCGAAGCTTCCCATCGTTCCGGGCCATGAGATCGTCGGCCGGGTCGCGGCGGTCGGCGCCGACGTCGCGGGCTTCGCCCTCGGCCAACGCGTCGGCGTCCCCTGGCTCGGCCATACATGCGGACATTGCGCCTTTTGTCTGAGCGCGCGCGAGAATCTGTGCGACGATCCGCTCTTCACCGGCTATACGCGCGACGGCGGCTACGCCACCCATACGATCGCCGACGCTTCCTATTGTTTCGCGCTGCCTGAAGCTGGCGATCCGGCGACGCTCGCGCCGCTGCTTTGCGCCGGCCTCATCGGCTGGCGCACGCTGAAGATGGCGGGCGCGGCGCAAGTCGTCGGAATCTACGGCTTTGGCGCCGCCGCCCATATCATCGCGCAGGTCGCCATCGCGCAGGGAAAGCGCATCCACGCCTTCGTGCGGCCGGGAGATAAGGCGGCCGCCGATTTCGCGCTGTCGCTCGGCGCGGCCTCGGCGCAAGGGTCGGACGCGCCTGCGCCGGAAAAGCTCGACGCCGCGCTGATCTTCGCGCCCGTGGGCGCGCTCGTTCCGCCGGCGCTCGCGGCGACGAAGAAGGGCGGCTCGGTCGTTTGCGGCGGCATTCATATGAGCGATATTCCAAGTTTTCCCTATGCGCTGCTGTGGGAGGAGCGGCGGCTTCTCTCGGTCGCGAATTTAACGCGCGAGGATGCGCGCGAATTTCTCGCGCTCGCGCCGACGCTGCCTTTGAAGATGCACGCCGCTCCCTATCCGCTCGCGCTGGCGAATGAGGCGCTTGCCGATCTGCGCGCGGGACGCCTGCAGGGCGCGGCGGTGCTCATTCCATAATCCGTGATCGCTTACGCGCTCCGCAATGATAGGCGCTTGCCGATTGTCATTCCCGGCAGGCCGAAGGCCTGACCGGGAGTCCAGAGCAATATGCAAGACTATTGTTGCGATTCTGGATTCCCGATCGCGCGCAAATCGCGCGTCGGGAATGACATCACGACTTGGCGTCTCGCAACGAGGGGTCCAGCGCCTTCTCGATCTCGGCGGCGATCGTCGCCGCGTCCTTCGACGCGTCGATCTTGAGCCAGTCGATGCCGCCCGTCGCTTTCTCCATTTGTTTGGCGAGCACCTCGCGCGTCGCGTCGGAGACGTCATTGCGGCGCTGATCGACTCGCGCCGCGCGCTTCTCGAAATCGAGATCGAGCCAGACGCCGAGAAAGGGCGCTTGACGCCGATCCGCGACGCTCTTGATTTCTTCGCGGTCGGGCGCGCGGTCGAAGACCGCGTCGACGATAACAGGCCAGCCCGTGGCCGCCGTTCGCGCCGCGGCGTCGAACATCTCGCGATAGACTTTCTCCGAAACCGCGCTCGCATAGGCCTCTTGCGGCAGCCGCTCGGTGGGCGCGGCGCCAAAGAGTCGCTTGCGGATACGGTCGCTGTTGACGATGCGCGCGCCGGGCGGCGCGCCGACGCCGGGCGCCAGCGCCGCGGCGACGCTTGATTTGCCCGAGCCGCTCAGGCCGCCGATGGCGATAACGGCGGCGCGCGGCGCCGCGAGAAGTTGGCGCGCGAGCACGAAATAGGCGCGGGCGCGTTCTTCATGGTCTTGCGAGGCTTCGACATGGGCGCGGATCGCGGCGCGCAGCGACATGAAGAAAGGGAGCAGCGGCAAGCCGTCCGTCTCGTCGCGGGAGTCGAGATAGCGGTTCAGCGCCAGATTGGCGAAAGGCGGCGCGCCGACGCGCCATAGGTCCATCAGGAGAAACGCCAGATCGTACAGCACGTCGATCGTCGCCATTTCCTCATCGAATTCGAGACAGTCGAAAGGCGTCGGCGCGCCCCGATAGAGGCAGATGTTGCGCAAATTCAGATCGCCATGACAGCGCCGGACCTTGCCCTGCGCCTGGCGCGCGTCGAGCAGCGCGGCCTGCGCATCGAGCGCCTTATTTAAGTCAGCGACGAGCGCCTCGACTTCTTCGGGAGCGAAAAGCTTGGCGTCGCGCATGCTCGCCGCCGTGCTGTCGAGACTATGCCGCATCGCCGCCGATCCGCCGCGCGCGCGATCGACGGGCGCTTCGTCATGCGTCCGGGCGAGCTTTCTCGCCAGCGTCTCGATCACCTCTTTCGTCAGCCGGCCGCTTTGCGCGACCTCGTCGAGAAGATCGCCGTCGGCGAAGCGGCGCATCGCCACGACGGCGTCGATCGTCTCGCCTGCGCCGTCGAGCGCGAGGCTCCCGTCCGCTTCGCGCGTGACGCGATGGACGCCGAGATAAAGTTCGGGCGCGAAGCTTTTGTTAAGCGCCGCCTCGCGCTCGCACATGGCGAGGCGAAGCTCGGGCGTCGAGAAATCGAGATAGGGGAAACGCACCGCGCGCTTGAGTTTGAGGACCCGCTCGCGTCCCAGAAACACGATGGAAATATGCGTCGTGACGATCCGCTCCGCGCCGCCGCCCTGCGACGCGAGAAACTCGACGACTTCTTCCTGCGCGCCGAACGTCATGCCTTGGTCGACGCCTCCCGCATCACTCCTCCCAACGTTCCACGAAAGCGGTCTTCGCAAGATGCGCAAGGATGGCGTAGCCGATGAGAAAGCACAGGATGATCGGCCAATAGATCCATGGCAAGGGCGTAAAGCCGAAGACATGCGCGATCGGCGAATAGGGCAGCGCCGCGCCGACAAGACATACGAGGATCGTCGTCGCGAGCAGCGCGCCGCTCGCCCGGCTCTGGAAGAAAGGGATGCGATTGGTGCGGATGATATGGATGATGAGCGTCTGCGTCAGCAGGGATTCGACGAACCAGCCCGTCTGAAACAATTGCGGCTTGTCCCAGGCGTTAAAGAGCGTGAGCATGAGAATGAAGGTCGCATAGTCGAAGATCGAGCTGATCGGCCCCACATACAGCATGAATTTGGCGACGCCGCCGATATCCCATTTGCGCGGAAGCGCGAGATATTCTGGATCGACATTGTCGGTCGGGATGGCGGTCTGCGAGAAATCATAGAGCAGATTATTGGTGAGAATCTGAATGGGCGTCATCGGCAGGAAGGGAAGGAAGGCGCTGGCGCCGACCACGCTGAACATATTGCCGAAATTCGAACTCGCGCCCATCTTGATATATTTGACGATGTTGGCGAACACTTTGCGGCCTTCGACGACGCCGTCGTTGAGCACAGCGAGACTTTTTTCGAGCAGGATGATGTCGGCCGAGTCCCGCGCGATATCGACCGCGGAGTCGACGGAGATGCCGACATCGGCGGCTTTGAGCGCCGGGCCGTCATTGATGCCGTCGCCGAGATAGCCGACGACATGGCCATGCGCGCGCAGCGCCCTGATGACGCGCGCCTTCTGCGGCGGCGACAGTTTCGCGAAAACCGTGACGGAGCCGACGAATTCGGCGAGGCTTTCGTCGTTCATTGGCTCGATCTCGGCGCCAAGCGCCAGGCCCTCGATCGCAAGACCTACGTCGCGGCAAATCTTGCGCGTGACGATCTCATTGTCGCCGGTGAGGATTTTCACAGAGACGCCCACGCGCGCCAGTTCCGCGATCGCCTGCGCGGCGCTGTCCTTGGGCGGGTCGAGAAAGGCGATATAGCCGAGCAGCGTCAGCTCTCTTTCGTCGGCGATCGTATAGGCGCGCTGCTCGGGCGCCATCTCCTTATAGGCGACGGCGACGACGCGAAAGCCGTCGGCGTTCAATTCGGCGGTCTCGCGTTTCGCCGCTTCGCGATGCGAAGGGTCGAGCGCGCCGCGTTCGCCCTCTGTTTCGTAACTGGTCGAGGCGGCGAAGATTTCCTCGACGGCGCCCTTGCAGATCAAAAGATGCGGACCGTCGTCGCGCGCGACGACGACAGAGAGGCGCCGCCGCTCGAAGTCGAAGGGGATTTCGTCGATTTTGTCGAAGCGATGACCGGGTTGAAGTTTTTCTTCGAGTTCGACGTGCTGGAGCACGGCGACGTCGAGGAGGTTCTTGAGGCCGGACTGGAAGTGGCTGTTGAGATAAGCGAATTCGAGCACGCGCGCCGAGTCGTTCCCGTAAAGGTCGGTGTGGCGCTTCAGGATGATGCGGTCCTGCGTCAGCGTGCCGGTTTTGTCGGTGCAGAGCACGTCCATGGCGCCGAAATTCTGTATGGCGTCGAGCCGTTTGACGATCGCCTTCTTGCGCGACATCGCCAGCGCGCCCTTCGCCAGATTGACCGTGACGATCATCGGCAGCATTTCGGGCGTGAGGCCGACGGCGACGGCGACGGCGAAAAGCAAGGCTTCCGTCCAGTCTCCTTTCAGATATCCGTTGATGAGAAAGATCGTCGGCGCCATCACCGACATGAATTTTATCATCAGCCAGGTGAAGCTTTTGACGCCCTCGTCGAAGCTCGTATCGCCCTTCTTGGCGAGAAGGCCGCCCGCGACGGCGCCAAAAGACGTGCGCCCGCCGGTCGCGAGCACGAGTCCGCGCCCATAGCCGCTGAGGACGTTCGAGCCCATAAAGGCGAGATTCTCGGAAGACAACGGGTCGGGGCAATCCGCGACGGCCTGGGCGAATTTTTCTAAAGGCATCGCCTCGCCCGTCAGCGCGGATTGATTGACGAAGAGATCCTTCGCCTCGATGAGCCTCAGATCGGCCGGGATCATATCGCCCGCCGAGAGACGGACCACGTCGCCGGGAACGAGCGCTTCGAGCGGCGTCTCGACGAAGCCGTCATCGACGCCGGCCGCTTCCGGGCGGCGGACGGTCGCGTGGGTTTGAACCATGGCGCGCAGCTTCGCGGCGGCGGCGTTGGAGCGATGCTCCTGCACGAAGGCGAGCGTGACGCTGAGAACGACCATGATCGAAATGACGATCGCGGCTTGCTCGTCGCTCAACAGCCAGGAAATGATGGCGAGCGTCAACAGCAGGCCGTTGAGCGGATTGAGGATGTTTCTGACGATTTCGCGCAGCAGTCCCGCGCGCGCCTCATGCGCGATCGCGTTCGGCCCCACGCGCTTCAGCCGCAGCAAGGCCTCCTCGCCCGACAAGCCTTCTGGCGCGGCCGAAACAAGCCGGAAGGCGGCTTCGACGTCGCCCGTCGCGGCCGCGGTTAGCACGGCGCGGACCTCTCCTTCCGGCTCGAGACGCTTGCGCTCGCGATTGGCCATTGTTTTTCCGTCGGACTTGCTTTGCGACTAGAACAAATCCGCGCGTCGCCCGCAACGCCTCGCGTCAGGGGCGCGACTTTTTAAAATTCACGATCGCGTAACATCGGAGCCTAGCATGTTCCGCTTCGACCCTCGCAGCGGGGTCAGGGGACACGCGGAGCGCGCGCGGCTACTCCATGCCGAGCGCCGAGAGATAGAGGTCGAGAATCTCTTCCTCTTCCTGCCGCTTATGCTTGTCCTGCCGGCGCAGCGATACGATCTTGCGCATCACTTTGGGGTCGAAGCCCGTGCCTTTCGCTTCCGCGTAGACGTCCTTGATGTCGTCGGCGATGGCGCGCTTCTCCTCTTCGAGCTTTTCGATTCGCTCGACAAAGGCGCGCAAATGTCCGCCGTCGACGGCGTTGCTGGCCATGTGATCTTTCCCGAGGCTGTCCCACGCGGGCGAAGGCGCCGCGCCGAGGTAGACCGAGGCTTTCGACAATCGCAGCGCCGCCGTCAAGGCGGGGAAGCGACTAATCCCCGAATTCCGCAGGCAGAGGCTCGATTTTAATCTTGGCCGTCCCTTTATTGTTGCCATAGGTATGGCGGGGGTCGCCGTCGGGATTTGGCTCCTGCCCAAAGATCGTCGTGAGCGGGAGGACGCCCGAATAGGCGTCGTTGAGGTAAAGGAAGAGTTCGCCGGCTGCGGGCGATTTGAACCGCACGGTCATTTCGTTTTTCGGCGATCCGTTCGGGAAGGGCACAAAAGGCTCTCCCGGGACGAGGTCGAAGCCGCTTCGGCCAATTTGCAGGATCGGCTCCAGCCAGGGCTCGCCGAGCACGCGTTTGACCGTGAGCCCCATCAGGAAAAACCCAATTTTTTGGCCGCGGGAGAGTTCGTCGCGCTTAAGGCCGCCGAGATTGGCGGCGAGCGAGGCGTCTTTCCATTCCTTCTCGATCTTGAAGGTCGCGGCGTAATAGCGGCCCTTTTCCAATTTAAAGCCGGTAGCGGCGCAAGGATTGTCGATCGAGAAGTCGATGGTCTCTTCCTTCGACAAATTTTGGAGCGAGGCGGAGTCTTTGCACACGCCGCCCTGAAAAGCGCGATAGTGAAAATAAAGCCGGTCGAAAAAGAAGAACATGGCGATCGCGGTCGCGAGGAACAGGGCGGTTGGCGCGACTTTGAAGGAGAGGAATCGCCAGGCGCCATTGGCGAGTCGGGAGTTCAGCAAAAGGGTCGCGATGGGATCCCAAAGCCAGCGGCCGAAGAAATTTTGAGACCGGCGCTCGGTCATATGCCAGGCGTAGCGGGAGCGATCCGCGATGGTGCGCTTTAAGCGGAATCCCCAAAGGAATGACGCGACAAAGAGCGCGGCTAACAGACCAGAATAGACCGGATATTGGCGGAAGGCGTCGAACCAGGGCGTCAAAAAGCCAGGGAGATAGCCTGCGACAAAGCCGACGATCCAATTGAAAAATGTGGTGAAGGGATTGCGGGGATCGACCTCCCGGCGCTCGAAGAGCGGCGTCAGCAAGAGAAAGATCAGCGACCAAAGCGTGACCTGATAGGAGACGCGCCGCCAGAAAACGGCGGCGGCGACAAGATCGAGGGCTTCCTTGGTGGGCGTGTCCAGCTTTTCAACGAGTTCGGCCAGCCCCGCCATCCTTGCCGGCGCTCCCGTCTGTTTGCCGCTGATGAATCGGCCTTTGCGCGATCGCGCATCGGCGTGGAAATCGACGAAGGCTTTCGGTCGACCCGTATTGTCGACGACATCGAAATGCGGCGGCAGGGCGATGGGCGCATAGCCCTGGAACCCCAGCGCCATTCGATAGATGACGCTTTCATGGATTAATGCGCGCGCCAGCGGCGCTTCGGCGATTTCCCGCGCGCTCTTCCCCCGCACCCTCAAGGTGCGTTGACGCGCGCATCTCAATACGTCGGGAATGTCGCGCGGTTTGTAGCGATAGAGCGCGTTGAATCCGCTGCGCGAGTCATACAACTGCCCGAAGGGAGTCGCCTTGCCGATAATGTCGTTTCTCGCTGAATCGAGAAAGACGAGATCCCCTCGCGCCTCCGCCTCCAGCATCATCCAGCGCAGCGGCAACATCGCCTGGCTGTCGTCGGGATAGCCGCCGCCGACATTGGCGTGCACGCCCGCGAACCAGATCTGCTGGCTGCGCTCACAGACTTCTTGAAAGGCCGTGTCTTCCGCCTCTTCGGGAGTCTTTCCCGCGGCGATCTCGCGCCCGATGATCTTTTCTCGCGCCGCTTGCGCCTCGCGGCGCGCTTCCGCGTCGTCGAAAGGGATCGGCGTAAAGGCGTCGCGCTCGTCGTCGATCGAAAGCGCGTGGCGCGAGACGCGAACGATCGGCAAAAGATCGTAACTGCTGAAGGTTAAGGGAAAGATGAATTTGTCGATGAAGATGCGAAGCTCCTCGACCGGCATGCCATAGGCGCCGACCGTGTCCCATAAGGCGAGAAAATCGATCCCCTCGACATGGCAATTCTTGTTAGGGTCATAAGGATCGACGTTGCGGTCGAGAAAGGGAATAAGAATCCTGTCGCGGAAGCAGCGCCAGATGTTTTCGAGCCTGAAGACGGTGTGGAATTTCTGCGCCCTGAATCGCTGATAGGCGCGCCGCGCCAGCCGATCGAGCTCCTTTTCCGAATCCGCCTTGACCGGCAGGCCTTCCGAAGCGACGAGGCCGATCAGGACGCGAATGGTGAAGGCGCCCCGGCTGAAGCCGAAACAGGCGATTTTCGGAATATATTGTTTCTTGTCCTCGGGGATTTTCCCTGTCGCCGGATCTTTGAGCGTCTGCAACGAATCCGCGTAATGGCGCGTCAGGAATTTATAGAGATCGAGCACATTGCGCTTCAGCCCATAGCCGAAAGCGCCGCCCAGGATGGCGAGCCAGCGATGCTGGGAGGAGCCGACGCCGTCGTCGTAATAGGCGATCTGGCCCTTATCCGGCCGCATGTCGAGGGCGGCGTAGAGACGAAAGACATTGGTCTTGAAAGGCGAGGACGAACTATTGCCGGTGCCGTCCGAAAAAAGGACGATGGTCTTGAACATCTCCATCTCCAAATAAATTGAGCGAAGCGAATTGAAAATTTTACGCGCGCGACGCCGCGTCGTGCAAGGGCTATTCGCGCCTGCAATCCATCGGCGGCGTCGGCTGTCGCATTTACGCCGCGCTGCGGCGGGGCATCGGCTCGGGCGCCGGGCAGACGCGACGCAGGTCCCGCATGAAAGCGTCGATCTTCGCCTTGCTGACATGCGGCATCATGATGAGATGGGCGAAATCGTCCTTCACCGCGAGCTGCCATTTGCGAATGATTTCTCGCGGCGGCCGGTCAAGCACGACGATGTTGGAGTAAGGATTGACCCAGGCCGGCCAGCCGATTTCGGCCAGCCGCGCGAGCGCATAGTCGGCCATGTTCAGGCAGGCTTTCACCTGGGCTTCAAATCCCTTGCGTCCGAGCGCCTGGATCGCGCGCCACAGCATCAACGACGACAGGCCGTTGCGCGATCCCGCGATGGTCGTGTCCGAGGCGCCGATATATTCGATCGCCGCCTTGACGCGCTCGACATTGTGTCGCTTGGCGATGACGACGCCGGAGGGCGTCGGCATGCCGATGAATTTATGGCCCGAAACGGCGATCGAATCGGCGCCCGCGGCGAAATCGAAAGCCGGCGCGTCCTTGATGAACGGCAGCGTCATGCCGAACAATGCGGCGTCGCAGTGAATATAGGAATGGTGGATGGCGTTGTCGTGCAGCGCCTGGCGGATCTTGCCAAGATCGTCTACCGCGCCTTTCATCGTCGTGCCGATATTGGCGAGCGCGATCACGGGCTTGTCGCGGTTGAGCCGGAGCATGTCGGCGAAGTCGCCGTAATCCATCTCGCCGTTCTTTTGCGACCGCACGACGATATGCTTCAAATTGAGGACATGCACGATCTTCATCACGCTGTAATGAGTGTCCTCGGAGAAATAGACGACGCCGTTGGGGCAGACTTCGCGCGCGAGATAAAGGCCGTACATATTGCCTTCGGTGCCGCCTTGCGTGACGTAACCCCAATAATTCGGCTTTTGGATGTGATAGAGCTGCGCGAAGAAGTCGATCGCTTCGCGCTCGAATTCATGGGTGTTGACCGAGTAGAGGGTGTCCTCGAAAGGATCGCCGACATTGTTCATCGAGAAGGCGAAAAAGCGTTCAAGCTCCCGATAGTCGAAATCGAAATTGGTGGGATAGCCCAGCATATGCGCGGCGCGTCTTTTCAGCGCCTCATAGAGCCGGTCGAGGCGGGCCTGCGCCGCGGCGTCCAGCGCGCCGGCGGGCGGCGCCGCGAGCGGTCCTCTTTCCTCAGGGACTGGCGCGAATTCTTCGAGAGCGAAGGTCTTCAACATGGCGGTCCTCCGCTTGCTTAGATATGCGTTTTCGCTGAAATTACGAGGCGCGCGGCCTACTTGAAACCACGGCTCGGCTCGCCGATCTCTGCAGGACCAAACGCAAAGGCGAGGATCGATGAACGACGGCAATTCTTATGACGCCGGCCGGCCGGACGCCGGCGGTTCGCGCGCCGCGCCTTATATTCCGCGCGAAGCTTTGGAGGGCGTGCGGACGCGCCGCATCGTCGCGGTCGGGCTCGACTTCATCCTCGTCGCCGGCCTGTCGGCGGCGCTCTTCGTGGCGCTTTTCATCTTGAGCGCAGGCTTGTCGGCGTTCCTGCTGCCGCCGCTCTTCCCGATCGTCGCCTTTTTCTACAATGGGCTGACCGTCTCCGGCTGGCGCATGGCGACGCCCGGCATGGCCGTCATGGACCTCGAAATGCGCGGCATGGACGGCGAGCCGGTCCCTTTCCTGCAGGCGGCCGTTCACGCCGTGCTGTTCTACGTCACCTGGCTGTTTCCGCCGCTGCTGCTCGTCTCGCTGTTTACAAACGACAAGCGGTGCCTGCACGACATTCTCGCCGATGTCGTCGTTTTGCGCCGTTCGGCCTGAATTCTTCTTTTTGGCGCCTCAAAATTCGGTCTGGGCCAAATCCGGTCTTGGCGCAGCGGGCGCCGGCGCTCTAGATTAATGAACGAATCTGGACCGATCGAGCGTGACGAAAGAACCCCGCGACGCGCCGCAGTTCTATCTGACCTCCCCCGCGCCCTGCCCCTATCTGCCGGGCCGCGAGGAGCGGAAGGTTTTCACCCATCTCATCGGACTGCGCGCGCCGGCGCTTAACGATACGCTGACGCAATCGGGCTTCCGCCGCTCGCAGACGATCGCCTATCGGCCGGCCTGCGAACAATGCCGCGCCTGCGTCTCGGTGCGCGTCAAGATCGACGAGTTTTCGCTCTCGCGCGGCATGCGCCGCGTCCTTCGCCGCAACGCCGATCTCGTCGGCGAGACGCGGCCGGCGCGCGCGACGCCCGAGCAATACGCCTTGTTTCGCCGCTATGTCGGGGCGCGCCATTTCGACGGCGGCATGGCCGACATGAGCATGGTCGATTATCAGATGATGATCGAGGACAGCCATGTCGACACGCGGCTCTTCGAATATCGACTGGCGAGAGGGCGGGGCGGGGCGGCCGGCGCGCTCGTCGCCTGCTGCCTCACCGACCGGCTCTCCGACGGTCTGTCGATGGTCTATTCCTTTTACGAGCCGGAGCTGGAGCAACGCTCGCTCGGGGCCTTCATGATTCTCGACCATGCCGAGCGGGCGCGAGCCTTCGGGCTGCCGCACGTCTACCTTGGCTATTGGGTCGAGGGCTCGCGCAAGATGGAATACAAGTCGCGCTTCCTGCCGCAGGAGCGGCTCGGCATGGGCGGCTGGACGCGGGTCGGCTGACGGTTTCGCGCAAAGGCTCAATTAACAAGGCGTTAACCGCGGTTGAGGCGGCGAAACGGCGGAAGCGTTCCGCTCTCGGCCCCGGCCACAAAAACGCCGGACTATTCGCGCCTTGTTAACGCTGAAGATGCACAAGTGAGGGGAATGACGCGGCGCGGCCCGTGGGCCGGCGTCGTCTTTTGGCCATCCCGCCGCGGTTGCGCCGGGCGGAGGACGCAAAAGTGGAGCGATCTGTGCGAATACTCAAGATTTCCCGGCTTTCCTGCGGCGCGGCGCTGATTCTTTCGGCCGGCCTGTCGCCCGCCCTGGCGGCTTCCGACTTCGGCGGCCAGGCGGAGTGGGCGCAGCGCTATGACGCCGACGCCCGCCTCACGGTTTCCCGCTCGACGACGCCGATTCTCTCGCCGCAGACGGTCGCGGCCACCGAGGCGGCGATCGAACATTTCCGCGAGATCGTCGCCAATGGCGGCTGGCCGCAGGTGCCCGCCGGCCAGCAGTTGCGGCTCGGCTCGAACGGTCCGGCGGTCTCGATGTTGCGCCGGCGCCTGATCGTCTCTGGCGACATCGGGTCGGAGACCGGGACGAGCCCCGTGTTCGATTCCTATGTCGAGGCGGCGGTGCGCCGCTTTCAGGCGCGCCATGGCGTCATCGCCACCGGCGTCGTCAATCAGTCCACGCTTCAGGCGCTCAACGTGCCGGCGGAGACGCGGCTGCAGCAGCTCGAGACCAATCTCGTGCGGCTGCGCAGCTTCTCGCATGATCTCGGCAATCGCTACGTCACCGCCAATATTCCGGCCGCCTCGGTGGAGACGGTCGAGAATGGCGAGGTCATCACCCATCACATGGCGGGCGTCGGCAAGATCGACCGGCAGTCGCCGGTGATGCAGACCAAGGCGATTCAGGTCAATTTCAACCCGTTCTGGACCGTCCCCGCCTCGGTGATCCGCAAGGATCTCATCCCCAAGATGCAGGCGGACCCCAATTATCTCAGCGCCAATCACATCCGCGTCTACAACAAGGACAATCAGGAGCTTCAGCCCGAGCAGATCAACTGGCGCTCGCTCGACGCGCTGAACTTCCGCTTCCGGCAGGACATCGGCGGCGACTTCAATTCGCTCGGCGTCGTGCGCATCGACATCGCCAATCCCTACGGCGTCTATATGCACGACACGCCGGCGAAGGGCGTCTTCGGCGACGACTTCCGCTTCGTCTCCTCGGGCTGCATCCGCCTGCAGAATGTGCGCGACTATGTCGCTTGGCTGCTGAAGGAGACGCCCGGCTGGGACCGCGACCACATCGATCAGGTGATCGCTTCTGGCGAGCGCATCGACGTCAAGATCACGCCTGCCGTGCCGGTCTATTGGGTCTATGTGACGGCCTGGGCGGCGCCGGACGGCGTGACGCAGTTCCGCGACGACATCTATCAGCGCGACGGGCTTGGCCTTCGCGCCGCCGCGGCCGAAACCGCGCAGGCCCCCGCGCCGGTCGCGCAAATGTCCCGCCGGACGGCGAACGAGCCCATATCGCTGCTGCCGCGCGACGACGACGAGATGTTTGTCGACGAGCGGCTGCGCTAACGCCGTTTCCGATCGAACGGAATCGTCCGATCGATCGGAAATAGCCGCAAATCAAGAAATCAGGGCGCGTTCGTGAACGCGCTCTATTGGACCGCCGCCTCGCGGCTGCGCGAAGCGCGCCAGACGCCGCCGCACATGTCGGTGGACGAAGACCAGGCTCCCGACGCCT
Source organism: Methylocystis borbori (assembly GCF_036576025.1). Taxonomy (NCBI): domain Bacteria; kingdom Pseudomonadati; phylum Pseudomonadota; class Alphaproteobacteria; order Hyphomicrobiales; family Methylocystaceae; genus Methylocystis; species Methylocystis borbori. Next base: position 29,954 of record NZ_JAZHYN010000018.1, read on the forward strand.
GGCCGCCCCGCATCGTTCCGTGCAAGCGGACGACGCGCTCGCCGGAGCCGGTGAAGCGCGCGACGATCGAGCCCTCCTGGTCGACATAGCCCCAGGACGAGAGCTGCGCTCCCTGCGTCGGGGCGATCCTGTTGTCGGCGATCTCCAGGGAGGGAGGGATGAGCGTCGGGCATTCGCCGACGGTCGTCGTCGCCTCGACGGTCCAGGAGCCATTGGGATCGCCCGGCATGGACGCCGCTTGTTCGCTCCCAGGCTTCGGCTTGGTCTTGGATGGCTGTTTGGCGTTCGCGCCGCCCGCGGCGACGCATATCGCGAGCATCAACAAAAGTTGCTTCATTTGGCCCCCATCAGCGCCCGTTGCAGAACCTCCTGCATGTCGCAGCCCGCGTAAATGAATTCGGCCACGCCGGCGTGACGCAAACGCTCTTCGAGTTCGCCGGGCCGCCCGGCGAGATAGAGAAGCGCGCCGGCCCCTTTTAGGGCAAGCGCCGCCGCTTCCGCAGCGTCTCCATAAATCCGGTCCGACGAGCAGAGGCAAGCGACTTTCGCGCCACAGTTGCGATAGGCCGCCACGATCTCGCTTGTCGACTCCGTCTCCGGTCCGAATACCGCTTCGACGCCCCCCGCCTCGAAGAAATTCTTGGCGAAATTGGCGCGCGCCGTAAAGGCGGCGACCGAACCGAGATTGGCGAGGAAAATTTTAGGCCGGCGCCCCGTCGCGGCAAGATGCGCGTCGGAATCGTCGCGCAGCCGCTCGAAGGGCGCCGCGAGGCGATGCGGCGCGAGCGGCTGGCTTTGGAGCGCGCCGGCGGGCGCCGGCGCCGCGTCGAGCGCGGGGTTATACGGGGCAAGGACCGACAGCGCGATTTCGTGAATGTCGGGGAACTGATTGGCGCCGATGATCTTGTCCTTCGCCCGCGCGACGTTTTTCGCGCGCAAGGCGGCCGCCTCGGCGACGCGGGCCTGAAAAGCGCCGGTCTCCAGCGATTTGGGAAGGCCGCCCTCGGCCTCGATCTGCTGAAAGCCGGCCCAGGCGCGCTCGCACAGCGCCTCGGTCAGCGCCTCGAAGCCGCCGGCCCCGTTCGTGGGATCGTCGACGGCGTCGATATGGGATTCGTCCTGCAGGACGAGTTGGGTGTCCCGGGCGAGACGGCGCGCGAATTCGTCGGGCGCGCCCAGCGCCTGCGTGAAGGGCAGTACGCTTACGACGTCGGCGCCGCCGATGGCGGCGGAGAAAGCGGCCAGCGTGCCGCGCAGAATATTGTTCCAGGGATCGCGGCGCGACATCATCCGCCACGCCGTTTCGGCGAAAAGCAGCGTCGTCCTGGGCGCAAGGCCGCAAGCTTCCTCGACGCGCGCCCAGAGCCGGCGCGCCGCGCGGAACTTGGCGACGCTCAGGAATTCGTCGGCGTCGGCCGCGAAGCGGAAGGCGATGAGCGCCCGCGCCGCCTCGATGTCGAGGCCGCCGTCCGTCAATCCGCGCAGATAGGCGAGCGCCGCCGAGAGCGCGAAGGCGAGCTCCTGCGCCTCGGCGCCTCCCGCCGCATGGACGCTTCGAGCGTCGGCGACGGCGGTGGCGTAGGCGAAACCGGCCCCTGCGGCGCTTTTGACGCTTTGCGCGAAGCTCTTGGCCGTCTCGTCCCAGGGCGCGGGCGCGAACCCATGGCGCGCCTGCGCGCCGAGCGGGTCGTATCCCAGCGAGACGCGGGTGATGGAGGGGTCGATATGCTGGGCGTCGATGAAGCGCATCAGCGAGAGCGCGGCGCCGGGCGCCCGCGGCGAATAGTCGAGCGTGACCGGAACCCCGTAGTCGAACCGCACATGGGCGAGCGCATGGGAGATCGTCTCCGCGCCGTCGTCGGGGAGGCCCCCGCCATAAGCGCCCGTCGACCCGGCGAAGACGAGATGCAGCCCGTCGGCTCCCCCTTCAAGGTCCTGTAACGCCAAGCGGTTGGCGGCCTCGGGGTCGGCGCCGTCGAGACGGGCGAGGATCGCCCAGCGGCCCGGCCTCTTGCGCAGGGCGCGGGGGCCGGGGAGGGCGGCGCGGCCATAGAGCGGCTGGAGCGCGAGGCCGTCATAGGTCTTGGAGACGAGCGTGGCGGAGGACGCGCCCTTCAGCGCGCGCTCGACGAGCTTTTGCCACTGTTCCTCCGTCGGCTGTGGAAAAACCCCAGCGAGCGCCGTCTCTTGGCCTGTCATTTCGTTCAAAACCCTCCATTGTTCGCGCGGCCTTTTCGCACGAAGCGCTACGGGGGGCCACCGCAAAACCGCCGCAGGCGGGGCGGGCTTTATTTTCGCCGCTAAACCCCTTAACCAGAGGCGCCGCGCCGACGGGCGGGAGAAAGGGACGCGGCGCGGCGGAATTAACGATGGGCGCGCGCCGCTTTGGGCGACGGCGCCTCGCGTCCCGGCCGCATTTGGGCGCGTCGGCGGGCCGCCTTCCCTTATCAACGCCTCACGCGATCGCCGCCTTTCGGGCGGCCGGAAAGACCCCGAACGGAGGGATTCGTGACAGATAATCCGCAGGACAAGAGCCAGCTCGTCGAGGAGATCATCGAGGTGATCGCGGCCGAAGGCATGGTCGACCGCAGCAAGATCACGCCCGACGCCAGCATCGAAAGCCTCGACCTCAAATCCGTGGACATTGTGATGATCCTCACGGCGCTCGAGGAGAAGTTCAACGTCTATATTCCGATGGATGGCTCGCTTCAGGAGGCCAAGGACGTCAAAAGCCTTATCGACGCCATCGCCGACCACATTCAGAAAGAGCGCGAGAAGCAGTAAATGGCGGCATCGCGGGGGCGCGCCGGAGAGCGTCGCGTCGTTATCTCCGGCATGGGCGCCGTCTGCGCCTCGGGCGTCGGCGCGCAAAAGCTCTGGGAGGCTGCGCGCGACGGCGTCGCGCAGATCCGCGCGCTCAAAACTCAGCGACCCTATGACGGGCGCATCAAAATCGCGGCGCAGGTGCCCGATTTCAATCCAGCCGACCATATCGAGCCGGAAGTCCTGCCCTTTTGCGATCCTTTCACCCAGTTCTGCGTGGTCGCCGCCGACGAGGCGATGGCGCAGGCGGGCTTCAAGCGCAAGGATATTTCAGGGCCGAGAACCGCCGTCATCATCGGCTCCGGCATCGGCGGGATGACGACGATCGAGGACGGCATCTATCGCTATTATGTCGAGAAGCAGCGCCCCGAAACTTTAAGCGTCCCGAAGCTCATTCCGAGCGCGGCGCCGACGACGCTCGGCATGCGCTTTTCGGCGCTCGGACCCACTTTCGCCATCGGCAGCGCCTGCTCCTCGGCGAGCCAGTCGCTGGGGCTCGGCATGCAGATGATCCGGCAGGGGCTCGTGGACAAGGCCATCGTCGGGGGCGCCGAGGCCTGCGTCATCAACGCCACGATCCGCGCCTGGGAGGGTCTGCGCGTGATGACGCCCAACCTTTGCCGCCCCTTCTCCAAGGGCCGCAACGGCATGTCGCTCGGCGAGGGCGCGGCGGTCTTCATTCTCGAGACGGAAGAGTCCGCCCGCGCCAGAGGACACGAACCTCTCTGCGAACTCGCGGGCTATGGCACGACGAGCGACGCCAAGGATCCCGTGCGGCCCGACCTCGAAGGCGCGTCGAACGCCATCAGGCTTGCGCTGGAGGATGCGGGGCTCGAGCCCGGCGATATCGATTATATCAACGCCCACGGCACCGCGACGCACGCCAATGACATCACCGAGGCCGAAGCGATCCTGCGCATCTTCGGCGAGTATGGGAAGGTCGTTCCGGTCTCGTCGACGAAGCCCATTCACGGCCATGCGCTCGGCGCGAGCGGCGGCCTCGAGCTTGTCATCACGATCCAGGCGCTACGCGAGCAGATCGCGCCGCCGACGATCAATTTCCTCGAGGCGGACCCGCGCTGTCCGCTCGACGTCGTTCCCAATGTCGCGCGCAAGCATAAGATCGACGCCGCCATGTCGAATTCCTTCGCCTTCGGCGGAATCAACGCCGTACTGGTCGTGCGCCATGCCGGTTGAGACGTCGCTTGAGGCGCCGATCGCGCTCGGGCCCTTCAGGCTGCGCGTCGATCCCGCGCGGGCGGCGGCCTACGCAAGAGAGATCGGCGCCGATGAGGCGAGCGTGCCGCTCGCCTATCCCGCGGTTTGGCTCGCCGAGCCCGAGCTTTTCGCCAAGGTGCGCGAGCTTTGCGCCTCTCTCGACGTTGTGCCGGTGCATGAATCGCAGAGTTTCGCCTATGAGTCGCCGCTCGTCGCCGGCGAGAGCTATGATTTGAGCGTCACGCTGAATCGCGAGGAGAAGCCGCCACGGCTGACTCTTGCGGCCTCGATCGCGACGCCTTCCGGCGCGCCCTGCGGAAGGATCGAAACCATGCTGCGGCTCGTGCCGCGCGCGGGCTTCGGGAGCGGATCATGAGCGCGCCGATCAATGTCGGCGACAGACTGCCGGAGAGGGTCATCGGCCCCTTCGACGCGGGGGCGCTCGCGCGCTACGCCGAAGTTTCCGGCGACGACAATCCGCTCCATCTCGACGATGCGGTGGCGGCGGCGATCGGCCTCGCCGCGCCGCCGGTGCATGGCATGAAGCTTCTCGCCGCTTTCGAGCCGATGCTGAAGGCGTGGCGCGACGACCTCGTCATCGCCGCGCTTGGGGGCAAATTCGTGCAACCGATCCTGCGCGGCGAGACCGTCACGCTCTCGGGCCGGGTGCTGCGCGCCTCGGAGCAGGAGATTTTCGTGCGCCTCTTCGCCCATGGGGCGGCGCGCGCGCCGGGCGTCATCGGCGAAGCGACGCTGCGCCCTGCGGAGCGACGCCTATGAGGTCTCTCGAAACCTTAGGACCGATCCTCTCCCCATGGGAGAGGGCGGGCGCGCGCCTATGACGCCGCGCCTCCTCATCACCGGCGCGTCGAGCGGCATCGGCCGGGCGCTCGCCATCGCCTATGCGCGGGAGGGCGCGAGCCTCGTCCTGCTCGGGCGCGACCGCGCGCGCCTCGAGGAGACAGCGAAGGCCGCTCTCGCCGCCGGCGCCGGGGGCGCGGAGACTTACGTCGCGGATGTGAGAGATCGCGAGGCGATGGCGCGCCTCGTTCGGGACGCGCATGACAAGCGCCCGATCGACATTCTCGTCGCCAACGCCGGCGTCGCCACCGGGCTCGCGCCGGGGCAGATTATGGAGACGCCCGAGGCGGTGCGCGCCATGCTCGCGATCAATGTCGGCGGCGTCTTCAATACGGTGGAGCCGATCCTCACGCAGATGTGCGAGCGAAAGAGCGGGGCGATCGCCATCGTCGGCTCAATGGCGGGCGTGCGCAGCCTGCCTTATTCGCCGTCTTATTGCGCCGCCAAGGCCGCGACTCATATGTGGGCCGATTCGCTGCGCGGGCGCCTCGCGCCGCATGGCGTCTCGGTCAGCCTCATCGTGCCGGGCTTCGTCAAGACGCCCATGTCGGCGCGCACCAAATCCTGGCAGCCCGGCGCGATCTCCGACGAGCAAGCCGCGCAGATCATCAAGCGCGGCCTCGCGCGCCGTCGCCCCGTGATCGCCTTTCCGCGCTCCATGTATTACGCGATGCGCTTCTTCTCGCTCTTGCCGCCCGGTCTCGTCGACGGCGTCATGCGCCGCTTCCATGTCGAAGTGCCGGAGACGGCGGAGCGCGGCGAATCGTGACGGCCATGGCCGTTTTCGCCTGGGCCGCGGGCTTCTACTGGATCGTCGCCGTCGCGTTGCTCGTCGTCTCGGTCGCCGCGACGATCGCGCAGCCCTGGCTCGCCGCGCGCCGAGCGACGCGGCGCGACAAGCCGCCCATTTCTCTCGTTCTGCCGGTGAAGCTGCTCGAAGAAGGGTTCGAGCGCACGCAGGAATCGGCGCTGACGCAGCAATATCCGGTTTACGACGTGACCGTCGCGGCCGTCGAACCCGATTCGCCTGCGCTCGCCGCGATGCGCGCCCTTCTCGCGCGCCATGCGAATGCGCCGTCGCGCATCCTGCGTTCGACCGCGCGATTCGCCGTTAGTCCCAAGGTCGACAATCTTTACGCGCCTTTCATGCAGGCGACGCACGACACGATCTTCATGAAGGACGCCAATGTGCTGCTCGAAGCCGACGCGCTCGCCGAGCATGTCCGGCAATTGACTGATTCGGTCGGCCTCGTTTGCGCCATTCCCTATTGCGCCAGGCTCGAGAATTTCGCCGCCCAGGTGGAGGCGGCGATTATCAACGGGCCGCATGCGCGCATGCTGTTTCTCGCCTCTGCGCTGGGACAGGGGCATGGCGTCGGCAAGATCATGCTTTTCCGCCGCTCGGATTTCCTGCGCGCCGGAGGGTTTGACGCGATTTCCCATACGGTGGGCGAGGACAATGCGCTCGCCAAGGCGATGCGGCGCATCGGCAAGCGGCCGGTCTTCTCGCATCGCCTTGTTCGGCAGGAATTGGGAAAGCGCGCCTTCCGTGATGTTTATCAACGACAATTGCGGTGGAGCGTCGTGCGCCGCAACGACGAGCTTCTCTCCTTCCTGCTGGAGCCGATATGCCAGGCGATTCCAGCGGTTATGGCGGCTATCGTCGCCGCGCCGCTCGCCGGGCTTGCGCCGCTCGCGGCGGCGGGAGCGACGTTTATTCTGTGGTTTGTCTTGGAGACGTTGCTTTCCATGGCAAAAGGATGGCAGTTATCCTGGGTTGCGCCCGTGGTCTTTGTCGTCCGCGAGGCGCTGATGATTGCGGTCTGGTTGAACGCCTGGACCACCGATCGGGTCATCTGGGCGAGGGATAGCGTGAACGCCAGCGCCGGCGCCAAGCCCGCGCCGGTTCCGCATGAAGAAGGATAAGCCGTCTAGTGCTGGGGCTTTTCGGATTCCTCATTGACGTCGTCGCTTTCTCTTGCGCCCTGATCTTGGTCGCGCTCGGCGTCGGCTTCCTGGTCGTTATCGGCCGCTTCTTCTACGATCAGTTGCGCGGGATTCGCGATCCCGAAGCGCGCGCTCCGCAGGACGCGGCGCTGCCATGCGTGCTGTTGCAGATCCCCGTCTTCAACGAGCCGCTCGTCACCGAACAGTCGCTGCGCTGCGTGGCGCAGCTCGACTGGCCGAAGGAGAAGCTGCGCATTCAGCTTCTCGACGATTCGACCGACGAAACCAGCGCGCGCGCCGACGTCGTCGCGGCGGAGTTGCGGGCGGGCGGGGCGGTGATCGACCATGTGCGCCGCGCCGACCGCTCGGGCTTCAAGGCCGGCGCCTGCGCGCATGGGCTGACGCTGACCGACGAGCCCTTCATCGCCATGCTCGACGCCGATTTTCGGCCGCCGACGAACTGGCTGAAATGCGCCGTGCCGCTGTTTCTCACCGACGATCGCGTCGGCTTCGTGCAGTCGCGCTGCGAATTTCAAAATTACGAAAAGAACTGGCTCACGCGCGCCCAGGGCCTCGTGCAGGACGGCCATTACCTCGTCGAGCAGCGAAGCCGCGCCCACGCCGGCTGGCTCTTCCAGTTCAACGGCACCGGCGGCATATGGCGGCGCGCGACGATCGAGGATTCAGGCGGCTGGTCGGATTATTCGCTCTGCGAAGACCTCGATCTCACCGTGCGCGCGGCGCTTCGCGGCTGGCATGGGCTCTTCATCGCCGAGCCTGCGATCCCCGGCCAGGTGCCGGAAGGCATCCGCGACTTCCGCCGCCAGCAGCGGCGCTGGTCCAATGGTTTCGTCCAGGTCGCGCAAAAGACCATTCTGCCGATCTGGCGCTCGCCCTGGAGCCTGACGAGCCGGCTGATGGCGATCTTTCTGATCGTGCATCAGATTTTCTTCCCCATCGTCGCCATCGGACTGATCGCTTTCACCCTCGGCGCGATCCTGCATGGATCGCTCGCGCCTTATCTTTGCGTGCTCAAGCTCATTGCGATCCTGACGGCGCTGGTGGCGCTCGGCTTCACCTTGCCGCCCTATCTCGCGCTGAAACGCGGGACGCTCATCGATTACGCCAAGACGGTCGCCTCGATCCCGCCGCTGATGATCTATCTCGCCTTCGCCAATGGCGCGAAGATTTTGCAGACGCTGCGCGGGCGCAAATCCACTTTCAAGCGCACGCCCAAGCTCGATCATGAGACGGCGGCGGCGGTGGACGTCGAGGCGGAGTGACTCATTCCAGCCGCGCCGGGGCCTCGAAGGCTTCCTGATCGGTGACGATGGTGAGCGTGGCGTCGGCGGCCTTGGGCTTTTCGCCGGTCGCAAAGAGCGTCAGCTCGAATCCGTCGCCGACCTTTTTGCTGTCGAGAAACAAGGGCTCCGGCGCCTCGGGAAATAAATCCAGCGCCTTGCCGGGGCCAAGATAGACGAGCCGCCAAGCGGCGTCGCCTTCCGCCCGTTTGAGCGTGAGGCGCTTTTTCGCCTCCCCCGCCGTCAGTTTTTTGGGCACGAGCCGCTCGGCTTCGGCGATGTCGGCCGCATGGGGCGAAGACCCTTCGCGCGGCAGATCCAGCGACAGATCGGCCCGGCCGGGCAGGCAGATTTTGCTGCAAGCGGCGTAGTCGAGCGCGAGGTTGAGTTTCACCGGCGCGCCGGGATCGCGCGGCGTGACCTTCAGGGGGAAGATCACCCGCGAATCATAGCCGGCGACGGTCGTTCCCGCTTCGTCGATATGTTTGGGCGCCGGAAAGAAGGGCTCCACCTTCGCGACATTGACCGAATGGGAGAAATCGAAAACTGGCGGGGCGCCCGACTCGCCGGGCTGGCGCCAATAGGTGATGGCGCCAGCGTCGAGATCGATCTCGACGCCGGCGCGATAGACGCCCGCCTGCGGCGGACCGGCCGACAGCAGCCGCGCGCTTGAAAGCGCGCCCTTGGCGGCGGCCGAGGCGAAAGGCGCGTCGCCGGCGTGAGAGGCCGGCGTCAGCGCCACGAGCAGAGCCGGGAGAAGGAATGTCAGGCGCGTCATGGGCTTCCTACCGCCTCGACTTATACAGTCGAGGCAATCAGTTGTGACAGTTGAGCCGCTTGTCCTAGCGCGGCGGCCGGCGTAGCATGATTTTATGCGCGCCATCAGCAAGAAAAAAGATTTGGGAAGACCTGTCGGCAGCGGGCCGCGCAAGGCGGAAAAGCGCTACCTCGACGGTCAGATGCTCATCGCCATGCCGAGCATGCTCGATCAACGCTTCGCGCGATCTGTCATCTATATGTGCGCCCATTCCGAGGAAGGCGCGATGGGGATTGTGGTCAACCAGCCCGCGCGCGTGCGCAATTTCCCCGAACTCCTCGTGCAATTGCAGGTCATCGCGCCGGAGGAGCGCATCAGCCTGCCACACGGCGCCGAGGACATTCAGGTGCTCTCGGGCGGACCGGTGCAGACCGATCGCGGCTTCGTGTTGCATTCGCCGGATTTCTTCCTCGACAATTCCACCTTGCCGATCGACGACGACGTGTCGCTCACCGCGACAATCGACATTCTGCGCGCCATCGCCTCTGGGGAGGGGCCGCATCGCGCGCTGCTCGCGCTGGGCTACGCCGGCTGGGACGCCGGCCAGCTCGAAGAGGAAATTCAGCGCAACGGCTGGCTCAACTGTCCCGCCGATCCGGCGCTGCTGTTCGACCGCGATCTCGACACCAAATACGTCCGCGCGCTGCGCTCCATCGGCGTCGACCCCGCGCGCCTGTCGGGAAGCTCGGGCCACGCCTGAGGGCGCGATCGCTGCCTAAAGTATAGAGCGCGCTTTACGCGAAAAGCCGCATTCCACTTTTTCGTAGCGGCCTGCTAACGAAGGCAGTCGCTCGACTGCAGATCGAGCCGCAGTTCGAAGCTTTGAAACTGGGTGAAGATCGGCAAAATCCATGCCTTGAGCGCGGCGCGCACGACAATGGACATGTCGGCTGGCGGCTCCCTCAGAAAGCCCGATAGCGACAGGTCGAGATCGTCGAGTATGGCCGAAATCGGCGCATCGAGGCGCGGAATGACAAATTTGCCTGTCGCCGGATAGCCCGCGAGGATGGCGAGCGCGTCGCGTCCAAGCGGCGCGGCGCCCTGATTGTGAATGACTGTCATGCCCATGTCCGGCCAGCTCGCGGCGAGCGCCTCGGCGCTGTTCGCAGCTCTCTCGCTGGCGTCGGCCTGATAGAGGACGAGCGGCTCGATTCCGATGCGCCGCGCCGCCTCGAAGAAGCCGCTCTCGGCGATCCTCGCGAAGAGCCGCTCGAAGGAATGATGCGAAACATCGACGATCTTGGGCGTTTCGTCCGCGACGAGCAGTCGCTCGAAGAGCGAAACCTGTCCTTTGGCCTCGCCAATGTCGACGACATGGGCGCGGTCGGGGAAGAACAACGCATAGGCGGGTTCGCGCGCGGCGGCGTCGAAGCCGGCGACCTCGACATGGCGGGAGAGATAATAATCGGTGAGGAGGCGCGCCGCCGTGGTGACGCCGGTTCGCGAATGCGGCGAGCAAACGAAGAAAACGAGCGTGCGGCGCCTCATGCGATCCTCGCGGAAACCATAGGCGACGCGACTGCCGCTTTACCGTCTCTTTTCGCTGGAGAGGAGATCGAGAAGCCCGACGCGCTCGAATTCGTCGGCGACGCGCGCCAGCCATGTGCGCACATAGCCGCGCAGCACGAAGGAATGGTCGGCCTGATTGCCTTCCGCATCCTGATTGGCGATGAAGGTCGAGAAGGGCGTCCCGGAGAGCTCCACCTGCTCATAGGCGAGTTCGCCGAGCTTCGGGATAGTGATTTCGCCCGAGGTGATCACGTCTTCGAAATATTTCGCATGGGTCTGAGGGTCCCATTCGAAGAAGGTGGTCTCGTTGACGTGATTCTTCACCATGAAATAATTGGCGTCGGCGACATAGGGCGCGATTTGGGCGATTTCCTCGAGCGAGGCGATCGAAGGGCCGATCACATGGAGCAGGATGAAGCGGAATTCGCCGCTTTTGACCGCGTCGAAAAAGCCAATCTCGTCGAGCGCCTCCAAAGCCGGGCTTAAGCCGCCGGCGCGCACGTCGATGACGCTGACCTTCGCCTGAGAGGTGTTCAGCGTGTCGATGATCTTCATCTGATCGGCGGGCTCCGTCAGATCGACGATGGCCGTTTCCTCGGGATGAAAGCGATGCAGCGTGCCGCGCGGCGTCTCCGTGTCGAAGGCGCGGGCGTGGATATTATTGAGCGCGAGAAAGTCGAGAATGGCGCGTGCGATCGTCGTTTTGCCGACGCCGCCCTTGTCGGCCCCGACGACGATGACGGTCGGCAGCGCCCGAGCGGCGGCGGGCGCTGGCGGCGGCGGGGGGGCTGGCCGCGCCTCTCGTTGCGGCTCGGCTTCCCGCTTTGCGGGCGGGGCTCTCAAGGCTCGGACGGACTTTTTGACCATACGTACTCCTATGGATTGGCGATTGCTAACGCGGCTCGGCAATGAGGATGAGAACTTACCAAACATGGTTTTAAGCTGCTTGTCATGAGCGAATTTGTGTCGCGACAAATGTGACCGGCGTAAAACACAATTAAATCAAGTTAAATAATTTCTTATCCGTCATTTTTAAAGTGAATTGACAAGCGTACGGTTTGGAGGTTTATGCGTTCGAAATACAGAACGTCCGCGACGGGGTCGTCGGGCGGGTTCATTGCCCTCGACGATATGAGCAACTCCGAAGACATCGTCGCGCAGGCCGCGGCGCCGGCGGCCGAAACGCCCGCCGTTTTGCAGGTGGAAGATCGCGCGGGCGCGATCCATGAAGTCGAAGCCGTCGAAGGCTGGCGACTGATGGAGATTTTGCGCGATCATGGAATCGGCATGGCGAACACATGTGGCGGGGCGCTTGCTTGCGCCGAATGTCACGTCGTCCTCGACGCGGAATCGGCGCGGCGCGTGCCGCCTCCGACCGAGGATGAAATCGAAAAGCTCGATGAGTTGCCGATCCTTTACGAAAATTCGCGGCTCGCTTGCCAGATCATCTGGTCGGACGACATGACGGGACTGAGGCTCAAGCTGGCGCAGGAGACATAATGCCGGCCCTGAAGCATCCGCAAATCCTCGTCGCCTCCAATCTGGCGGACGGCGAACCGGTTTTTCTCGGCCTTGAGGGCTGGGCGCGCGCGCTTGGCTGCGCCCGCGTCGCCCGCGCGCCGGAAGAAGCCGCTGCGCTCGAAGCCTTCGGCAAGAGCGAAATTGCGGCGAACCGCGTCGTCGACGCCTATCTCGTGGATGTGGAGATCGGCGCCGATGGCGCGCCGGCGCCTCTGCATTATCGCGAAAAGATAAGGGCGAAAGGTCCGAGCGTTCGGCTCGATCTTGGCAAACAGGCGGCGGGAGGAGCGTCATGACCGCTCACGATCCCCAGGCGACGCGTCGCCCCAACGCGCCGACGACGACCTATCGCTACGACGAATTCGACGCGGCCTTCGTGCGCGAGCGCGTGGCGGAATTTCGCGAGCAGGTGCGCCGACGGCTTTCCGGCGCCCTGACCGAGGAGGAGTTCCGCCCCTTCCGCCTGATGAACGGGCTCTATCTCCAGCTTCATGCCTATATGCTGCGCGTGGCGATCCCCTACGGCACGCTGATCGCGCCGCAAATGCGCCGGCTCGCCGATATCGCCGACAAATGGGACAAGGGCTACGGCCATTTCACCACGCGGCAGAACCTGCAATACAACTGGCCGAAGCTCGTCGACACGCCCGATATTCTCGAAGCGCTCGCCGAAGTCGAGATGCACGCCATTCAGACGTCGGGCAATTGCATCCGCAACGTCACGGCGGATCATTTCGCCGGCGTCGCGCGCGACGAGATCGAAGATCCGCGCCCGACGGCGGAATATCTGCGCCAGTGGTCGAGCCTGCATCCCGAATTTTCGTTCCTGCCGCGCAAGTTCAAGATCGCCGTGACGGGCGGCGAGCACGATCGCGCCGCGATCATGGTGCATGACATCGGCCTGCGCATCGTCAGGAACGAAGCGGGAGAGATCGGCTATCAGGTGGTGGTCGGCGGCGGGCTCGGCCGTTCGCCTTTCGTCGGCAAGGTCGTCCGAGATTTCGCGCCGCGCGCCGATCTCCTCGCCTATATCGAAGCGGTGATGCGGGTCTATAACCGCTTCGGCCGCCGCGACAATAAATATAAGGCGCGCATCAAAATCCTCGTCCATGAGAAGGGGATCGACGAAATCCGCGCCGAGGTGGAAGCGGAATTCTCCGCGATCGACCGCACGGTCTTCGCGCATGATCCCGAGGAATTCGCGCGCATCGCCGCCTTTTTCGCGCCGCCGCCCTATGAGGCGCTGCCCGCCAAATCGCCAGCCCTCGATGCGGCGAAGCTCGAATATCCCGCCTTCGCCAATTTCGTCGACGTGAACGTCAGCCCGCACAAGGTCGACGGCTACGCCATCGTCACCGTGTCGCTCAAACCCATCGGCGGGGTTCCGGGCGACGCGACCTCCGATCAGATGCGCGTCTTGGCCGATTTGAGCGAGCGTTTCGGCTTCGGCGAATTGCGCATCAGCCATGAGCAGAACGTCATCCTGCCGCATGTGAAGCAGGACGACCTCTTCGCTTTATGGCGTGCGCTCGACGCGGCGGGACTCGCGACCGCCAACGCCGGGCTCATCTCGGACATCATCTCCTGCCCAGGCCTCGACTATTGCTCGCTCGCCACGGCGCGCTCGATTCCGATCGCCCAGGCGATCTCGAAGCGCTTCTCCGACATGTCGCGCCAGCGCCGCATCGGCAAATTGGGCGTCAAAATATCCGGCTGCATCAACGCCTGCGGACATCATCACATTGGCGCGATCGGCATTCTCGGCCTTGAGAAGAAGGGCCAGGAATCCTATCAGATCACGCTTGGCGGCGATCCGACCTTCTCGGCGTCGATCGGCGAATTGCTGGGGCCGGGCGTGACGGCGGAGCAGGTGCCCGACGTGATCGAACATCTCGTCGATTTCTATCTTTCCGAGCGGCTGGAAAACGAGCAATTCATCGATACATGGCGGCGCGTCGGCCACGCGCGCTTCAAGGACGCCTTGCGACGGGAGGGCGAGGATGGCGCTGATATCTGACGGCCGCTTCGTGGAAGACGCCTGGCGCCGGCTCGCCGACGAAGAGGCGCTGCCGAAAAGCGGCAAGGTCATCGTCTCTCTGCCGCGGCTCGACCATGCGCTCGAAATTCAAACGTCCGAGATGACGCTGGGCGCGATCGTTCCCAATACGGCGGAGCCGTCGGCGCTTATGAGCGCCTTGCCGCGGCTGGGCCTCGTCTCCATCGCCTTTCCCGCTTTCGCCGACGGACGCGGCTTCTCGCTTGCGCGCCTCTTGAGACGCGCGGGGTTCGCCGGCGAACTGCGGGCGAGCGGGCGCCTCGTCGCCGATCAATATCCGCATCTTGTCGGTTGCGGTTTCGATACGGTCGAAATTCCCGACGATCTTGCGGAGCGGCAGGACGAGAGCCAGTGGCGCGCGGCGCTCGCGGCCTATTCGCGCGCCTATCAGCGCGGCTACGCTGCGCGCAGCTCTGTTCTCGAAGCGCGCCGAAAGGCGCTGCGCCCATGAAGCCGTCGCTCGTCGAAACGCTGGAGCCGCGCCTCGCGCCGCTCGATCTCGACCATCGCCTGCTGCTCGTGCGGGAATTCATTCCCGGACGCATCGTGTTCACGACGAGCTTCGGGATCGAGGACCAGCTGATCGCGCATTCGATTTTCACCCAGGGTCTCGACATCGACGTCGCGACGATCGATACGGGCAGGCTTTTTCCGGAAACCTACGAACTTTGGGAGCGCACGGAGGCGCGCTACGCCCGGCGCATTCGCGCCGCCTATCCGCAGGCCGCGCCGCTCGAAGCGCTGATCGAAGAGCAGGGGATCAACGGCTTTTATAAATCCATCGAGGCGCGCAAGGCCTGCTGCCATGTGCGCAAGGTTGAGCCGCTTTCGCGCCTGCTCGCGGGCGTTTCGGCCTGGGTGACGGGGCTTCGCGCCGATCAGTCCGACGCGCGCGGCGATGTCGCGCTCATCGCTTTCGACGCCGCGCACAAGCTCTTGAAGCTCAACCCGCTGGCCGACTACAGCCGCGACGCCGTCGTCGCCGCGGTCGAGGAATTTTCCGTGCCGATCAACGATCTTCACGCCAAAGGCTTTCTCTCCATCGGCTGCGCGCCCTGCACGCGCGCCGTGCTGCCGGGAGAAAGCGAACGCGCGGGCCGCTGGTGGTGGGAAGAAGACAATAAAAAGGAATGCGGCCTCCATGTCGGCGAGGACGGCGTCTTGCGTCGCGGGCCGCCGCCGCATGAGGCGCGCCAATGAGCGCTCTCGCCACGCGTTCGCTCGGCCATCTCGATCGCCTCGAAGCCGAAAGCATTCACATCCTGCGGGAGACCGTCGCCGAGTGCGAACGGCCGGTGATGCTCTATTCGATCGGCAAGGATTCGGCGGCGATGCTGCATGTCGCCATGAAGGCTTTCTATCCCTCAAAGCCGCCCTTTCCGCTGCTGCACGTCAATACGACCTGGAAATTTCGCGAAATGATCGAATTTCGCGATCGCCGCATGAAGGAGCTAGGGCTCGAGCTGATCGAATATATCAATCCCAAGGGGATTGAGATGAACATCAATCCCTTCGTCCATGGCTCCAAGCTGCATACGGAGATCATGAAGACGGAGGCGCTCAAACAGGCGCTCGACAAATATCAGTTCGACGCGGCCTTCGGCGGCGCGCGCCGCGATGAGGAAAAGTCGCGCGCCAAGGAGCGCGTGCTGTCCTTCCGCACCGCACAGCATCGCTGGGACCCCAAGAATCAGCGGCCCGAATTCTGGCGCCTGTACAATACGCGCAAGGCGCCGGGAGAGAGCCTGCGCGTCTTCCCCATGTCCAATTGGACCGAGGCCGACATATGGGATTACGTCGCGCGCGAAGGCATCCCCGTCGTTCCGCTCTACTTCGCCAAAAAGCGTCCCGTCGTGCGCCGCAACGGCTCGCTCATCATGGTCGACGATAATCGCATGGAGCTTCTGCCCGGCGAAAAGATCGAACAGAAGATGGTGCGGTTTCGTACGCTCGGCTGCTATCCGCTGACGGGCGGCATCGAGAGCGACGCGACCAATCTCGAGGAGATCATCGCCGAGATGCGCGACAGCCGGTCCTCGGAGCGGCAGGGACGGCTGATCGATTACGACGGCTCCAGCTCCATGGAGCAGAAGAAGCAGGAAGGATATTTCTGACAATGCATGGGGCCGTCGCCGTCGTATCGCCTTCGCCTTCGCGCGCGCCGACGCGGCACGTCGGCGAAAAGCCGTTGCTGCGCTTTATCACCTGCGGCTCGGTGGACGACGGCAAATCGACGCTGATCGGGCGGATGCTCTATGACGCCGATCTTGCGCCCGACGACGTCATCGCCGCGCTCGAAAGCGATTCGAAGAAGCACGGCACGCAGGGCGAGGCGCTCGATTTCGCGCTGCTCGTCGACGGGCTGGCCGCGGAGCGCGAGCAGGGCATCACGATCGACGTCGCCTATCGCTATTTTGCGACCGACAAACGCAAATTCATCGTCGCCGACACGCCGGGCCACGAGCAATATACCCGCAACATGGCGGTCGGCGCCTCGACCGCCGATCTCGCGATCCTGCTCGTCGACGCGCGCAAGGGCATATTGCCGCAAACGCGCCGGCACAGCGTCATCACCTCGATGTTCGGCGTGCGCCATGTCGTCGTCGCCGTCAATAAGATGGATCTCGTCGGCTATAGCGAAGAGGTTTTCCGCAAGATCGAACGGGACTTCCGCGTCTTCGCCGAACATCTTCGCTTCGCCTCCATCTATGTCGCGCCGCTCGTCGCCACCAATGGCGACAATCTCGTCCATCGCAGCGCGGAGATGCCTTGGCACGACGGCCCGCCGCTGCTCTCCTATCTCGAAGGCGTCGCGGTCGAGGACGCGATGCGTATCGCGCCGTTCCGCATGCCGGTGCAATGGGTGAACCGGCCAAACCTCGATTTTCGCGGCTTTTCCGGCTTCATCAGCGGCGGCAATATTCAGCCCGGCGACATCATCCGCATTCAGCCGGCCGGGCGCGATACGCGCGTCGAGAGAATCGTGACCTTCGACGGCGATCTCGACAGCGCCGTCTCCGGCCAATCCGTGACCGTGACGCTCGCCGAAGAAATTGACGTTTCGCGCGGCGATCTCCTCTGTTCGCCCGTCTCGCCGGCCAAAGCGGGCGACCGTCTCGAAGCGCGGCTCCTGTGGCTGGTGCGCGAGCCGCTCGCCATCGGCAAGAGCCATCTCTTGAAGATCGGCGCGAAGACGACGCCGGCGCGCGTCACGGCGGTCGACGCCCGCATAGAGATCGAAACCGGCCTTGCGACGCCGCTTGCGGCGGGAGAGTCGCTCGCCTTCAACGAGATCGGCGAGGCGCGCCTGTCGCTCGAGACCGTCGTCGCCTGCGACCCCTATGTAGAAAATCGCGAAACCGGCGGCTTCATTCTCATCGACCGCGTCACCAACGAGACGATCGCGGTCGGCATGGTGAAATCGGTCGCGGCCTCGAACGAGCGTCCCGCGCCGCCGCTGACCGAGCTCAGCTACGCCTCGATGGAAGGCTTGCCGCTGGCGCGCCAATCGCTGCGGCCGACGCCGACGCGCAGCCTCGTCAAGGCGCTGTCCTGGCTCCTGCCGGCGAGCGCTTCGACCTGTCTGATTCTCTATGCTTTCATCAAGGACCTGGAGCTTTCCGCCGAAATCACCGGCGTCGAGATGCTCGCGATTTTCGCGCTTTATTATTTCCACGAGCGGTTCTGGGCGCGGCTTAGTTTCGGTCTCGCGAGCAGGGAAACGCCGCCGCCGGACGACGCGGGCCTGTAGTCGAGCCGCTCTCTACGGCATCCGTTTGATTCGTTCGCTAGGCGTGTCATTCTCGGCAGGCCGAAGGCCTGACCGGGAATCCAGAGCAACATCCACGCGGCTTGTTGTGATTCTGGATTCCCGATCGCGCGCATAGCGCGCGTCGGGAATGACAGCCGAGCCGTTCAACCGAGAATGGCGTTATTTCTTGAATTAATGCGCCTCGTCCCAATTGGCGGCGGCGCGGGCGTCGACTTTGAGCGGAACGGAAAGATGGGCGGCGGGCGCCGGCGCCCGCTCCATCACGCGGCGCGCCACTTCGATCGTCGCCTCCGCTTCGCCCGCCGCCGCCTCGAAGACGAGTTCGTCATGCACTTGCAGCAGCATTTGCGCCGAAAGGCCGGCGCTCGCGAGCGCGTCGTCCATGCGCACCATCGCCCGGCGGATGATGTCGGCCGCCGCGCCCTGGATCGGCGCGTTAATCGCGGCGCGCTCGTAGAAGGCTCGGTCGGAGGCGTTGGCCGAGGCGATGCGCGGGAAATGATAGACGCGGCCGAAGATGGTCGTGACTTCGCACTTCTCGCGCACCGTCTTGCGGGTCGCGTCCATATAATCGCGAATGCCGGGGAAGCGCTCGAAGTAACGCTTGATATAGGCGCCCGCCTCCTCGCGCGAAATGCCGAGCTGATTGGCGAGGCCGAACGCCGAAATGCCGTAGATGATGCCGAAATTGATCGCCTTGGCGCGTCGGCGCACCTCGGCCGGCATGTCCTTGACCGGCACGCCGAACATTTCGCTCGCCGTCATGGCGTGAATGTCGAGATTGTCCGCGAAGGCTTTCTTCAATTGCGGAATATCGGCGATATGTGCGAGGAGCCGCAGCTCGATCTGCGAATAATCCGCCGAGATCAGCACGCGTCCCGGCGCGGCGATGAAAGCCTTGCGAATCTTGCGGCCCGCCTCGTTGCGCACGGGAATATTCTGCAGATTCGGCTCCGAGGAGGAGAGCCGCGCGGTCGTCGTCGCGGCGAGCGCATAGGACGTATGCACGCGGCCCGTCTCCGGATTGACATAGCCGGGCAGGGCGTCGGCGTAGGTGCTCTTGAGCTTCGAGAGCTGGCGCCAGTCGAGAATGCGCCGTGCGAATGCGTTGCCTTCCGCGGCGAGGTCTTCGAGCACGCTCGCCGAGGTCGACCAGGCGCCCGTCGCCGTCTTTTTGGCGCCGGGCAGACCCATCTTGCCGAAAAGAATATCGCCCAATTGCTTGGGCGAGCCGAGGTTGAAGCTCTCGCCCGCAAGTTCGAAGATGTCGGCCTCAAGGCGCGCCATGTCCTGCGCGAATTCGCCCGAGAGGCGCGAGAGAATGGCGCGGTCGATCATGACGCCGCGCCGCTCCATGCGCATCAGCGTCGCGACCATGGGCCGCTCCAAGGTCTCATAGACATTGGTCATATGCTCGGCGGGAAGCCGCGGCTTCAGCGCGCGCCACAGTCGCAGCGACACATCCGCGTCCTCTGCGCCATATTCCGTCGCCTTGTCGAGCGCGACGCGGGCGAAGCCGATGAAGCTGCGTCCCGAGCCCGCGACCGAAGCGAATGTGATGTTCTCATGCCCGAGATGCTTGAGCGCCAATTCGTCGAGGCCGTGATTGTTGAGGCCGGAGTCGAGCGCATAGGAGATCAGCATCGTATCCTCGATCGGCGCCACGTCGATTCCGTAACGTGCGAGAACGAGCAGATCATATTTCATATTATGCGCGATCTTGAGGATCGCCGCGTCTTCGAACAAGGGCTTCAGTTTCGCAATCGCCTCGCCGAGCGGGATCTGGCTGGAAAGCAGAGCGGCGCCGCCAAAGAGATCGCCGGAGCCATGTTCGCGATGCCCGAGCGGAATGTAGCAGGCGCGACCGGGCGCGACCGCCAGGGAGACGCCGACCAGTTCGCATTGCATGGGATCGAGCGAGGTCGTTTCCGTATCGAGCGCGACGATTCCAGCCTCGCGGGCGTCGGCGATCCAGCGATCGAGGCGCTCGAGCGAGGTCACGCATTCGTATGCGGAGCGGTCGATCTTCGTCGCCTGCGCTTCGGCCTGGCGCGTGGCGACAAGGCTTGCGGGCGTGAATTCTTCCGCCGCGCTCTTTCCCGCCGGCTTGGCCGGTTCGGCGGCTTGCGGCGCGGCTGGCGCGTCTTCCCGCACTTCGCCGTCGCGCGCGCGCCAGCCGGCGGGGCCGACGAAATTGGGATCAGGCGCGACGTCATGGATATCGACGCCGTAAAGCTCGGCGACGCGCCGCGTGATCGTCGTGAACTCCATCGCCTGCAGAAAGGCGACGAGCGTCCTGGCGTCGGGCTCGTGCAAGCCCAAATCTTCGAGCGGCGTCTCGACGGGCGCGTCGCGCACAAGCGTGACGAGCTTTTTGGAGAGGCGGATGAGCTTGACGGCTTCCGGTTCGGTCAGCGCCTCGCGGCGCTTGGGCTGCTTGATCTCGGGCGCCTTGGCGAGCAGCGTATCGAGATCGCCATATTCATTGATGAGCTGCGCGGCGGTCTTTACGCCAATGCCCTTGGCGCCCGGCACATTGTCGGTCGAATCGCCGGCAAGCGCCTGCACGTCCACCACTTTGTCCGGCGTCACGCCGAAATAGTCGATGACCTCGGCCTCGCCGATGATCCGCTCTTCGCGCGATCCCTTCGCGCCCGCGGTTCCCGAGGCGGGGTCGTACATGACGACGCCCGGCTCGACGAGTTGCATCAAATCCTTGTCGGCGGAAACGATCAGAACGTCGGCGCCCTTGGCGCGCGCCTGCACGGCGTAAGTGGCGATGAGATCGTCGGCCTCATAGAGATCCTGTTCGATCGGGGTGAGGCCGAAGGCGCGCACGGCCGCCCGCATCAGCGGAAATTGCGGAACGAGATCTTCCGGCGGCTCAGAGCGATGCGCCTTATAATCCGGATAGATTTCCTTGCGGAAGGACTGCTCGCTCTTGTCGAAGATGATGGCGAGATGCGTGGGCTTCGCGCCCGCCGCGCCGTCGCGCACGAATTGCAGAAGCTTCGTGCAGAAGAGCCGCACGGCGCCGGTCGGCAGCCGGTCGGAGCGATAGTTGTATTTCGCGTCCTGCCGGATCGACTGGAAATAGGCGCGAAAGACGAAGGATGAGCCGTCGACGAGAAAGACATGGCTGCCGGGGCCGACGGGCTTATGCGTGAGGGTCATATGTCTATCTTAACGGTCTTGGAAGGCCGCGTCATGGCTCGGCTCGCCGGAGGGCGCCCGTTTGACCGGCGCCGGCGCGCGGCCTAGAAGACCGGCATGTCCCACAATAGTTTCGGCCATCTCTTCCGGGTCACGACCTTTGGCGAAAGCCATGGGCCGGCGCTCGGCGCGATCGTCGACGGCTGTCCGCCGCGGATCGCGCTCGATGCGAGCGACATTCAGGTCTTTCTCGACAAGCGCAAGCCGGGACAATCGCGTTTCACGACGCAGCGGCGCGAGGCCGACGAGGTGAAGATTCTCTCCGGCGTTTTTGCGGGCGCCGATGGGCGCCAGGTGACGACCGGAACGCCGATCGCGCTTCTGATCGAAAATACCGATCAGCGCTCGAAGGACTATGGCGAGATCGCCGACAAATATCGCCCGGGCCACGCCGACTATGTTTACGACGCCAAATATGGCGTGCGCGACCATCGCGGCGGCGGCCGCTCCTCGGCGCGCGAAACCGCCGCGCGCGTCGCCGCCGGCGCGATCGCGCGCAAGGTGATCGCGGGCGTCGTCATTCGCGGCGCGCTGGTGCAGGTCGGGCCGCATAAAATCGACCGCGCGCGTTTCGACTGGGATGAGGTCGAGCGCAATCCGCTCTTTTGTCCCGACGCGCGCACGGCCGAACTCTGGGCGGATTATCTCGACGACGTGCGTAAGGACGGCTCTTCCATCGGCGCGGTCGTGGAGGTCGTCGCCGAGGAGGTTCCCGTCGGATGGGGCGCGCCGGTCTATGGCAAGCTCGACGCCGATCTCGCGGCGGCGATGATGTCGATCAACGCCGTGAAAGGCGTTGAAATCGGCGCCGGCTTCGCCGCCGCCCAATTGACGGGCGAGGAAAACGCCGATGAAATGCGCGCCGGCCGCGATGGGCCGACGTTTCTGTCGAACAATGCCGGCGGCGTGCTCGGCGGCATCTCGACCGGCCAGCCGATCGTCGTGCGCTTCGCGGTGAAGCCGACCTCGTCGATTCTGACGCCGCGCCAGACCATCGACCGCTTCGGCAAAGAAACCGACATCGTCACCAAGGGCCGCCACGACCCTTGCGTCGGCATCCGCGCCGTGCCGGTGGGCGAAGCGATGATGGCCTGCGTGCTCGCCGACCATTTCCTGCGCCATCGCGGGCAGGTGGGGTGAGCGGGGCCTTATGCGCGCCGATTATTTAAGAAGGCTCGCCGGGGGGACGAAGACGATCGCCCCATGAAACTTGGTTGCGGGGGCAGGATTTGAACCTACGACCTTCAGGTTATGAGCCTGACGAGCTACCGGGCTGCTCCACCCCGCGCCAATCGCCGTCTATCTAGGCGCCCTGTCGGCCGACAACAAGGGATCGCCAACGCCTTAGGCGGCGAGGTCCGCCACCACGGCGTCGAGCACCGGAAAACCTTCAGAGCTCACCCGCAGCCGGTTCTCGCGGGTGAACTCCACAAGCCCGTCGCCCACGAGCTCGCTGATGCGCGACTGCGACAGGCGCTTGCCGGTGAGCAGGAAATAGCGCTGCGGATCGACGCCCTCGCGCAGCCGCAGCCCCATCAGCAGAAATTCGTCGCCTTCCTGCTCGGAGGACAGCAAGTCGTCCTCGACGAGGCCATGGCCCTCGGTCTCGACGCAGGTGAGCCACATTTCCGGATGGCGCTCGGCGGCCTGGGCGCGGCGTCCGCGCGGCGTGACGATGCGCCCATGGGCGCCGGGGCCGACGCCGACATATTCGCCATAGCGCCAATAAACGAGATTATGCCGGCACTCCGCGCCGGGCCGGGCATGGTTCGAGACTTCGTAGGCGGGAAGGCCGGCGCGGATGGTCGCTTCCTGGGTCACGTCCCACAGCGCGCGCTGGGCGTCGGCGCCCGGCAGCGTCATCTTGCCGGAATTGACCATGCGCTCGAACATGGTCTCGGGCTCGATCGTCAATTGATAGAGCGAGACATGCTCCGGCGCGCGGACAAGCGCCAGCTCCAGCTCCTTGCGCCAGGCGGCGGGCGTTTGGCCCGCGCGGCCATAAATGAGATCGAAGGAAACGCGCTCGAAGACGGAATTGGCGACGTCGAGCGCCATCAGCGCTTCCGCCACGGAATGCTGGCGTCCGAGCGCGCGCAGATCAATGTCGTTCAAGGCCTGCACGCCGAGCGAGACGCGATTGACGCCGGCCGCCTTGAAGCCCCTGAAGCGCGAGGCTTCGACGCTCGTCGGATTGGCCTCGAGCGTGATCTCGCAGTCCTTGGCGAGGGTCCAATGGCTCGAAATCTGTGAAAGTATCGCCTCGACCGTCGAAGGCGACATCAGCGAGGGCGTGCCGCCGCCGAAAAATATGGAGCGCACTTCGCGCCTTGGCGTGAGCGCGGCGCGGTGGGCGAGCTCCACGCCAAAGGCCTCGACGAAGCGGTCCTCGTCGATCTCGGCCTTGCGGACGTGGCTGTTGAAGTCGCAATAGGGGCATTTCGACAGGCAAAACGGCCAATGGACATAGACGCCGAAGCCTGGGTCGAAAGCGTTGCGAATCGGTGTCGCCATGCCCCTTTATCGCATGAAATGCGGGGCGGGGCACGGCGTCGGCCCTTACCCTTTGGCCTCTTTCGCGATAATTTCCGCGCCGGCATTGGGGACCGCCGCATGGGCGTATGGGATATTTCACGGCTCTGGCGCAGGGTGGGCGCCGCGGAGAAGGGCGATCCGGCGATCGCGGAAATCGCCGGCGAGATTTGCCGCAATCTCGCCGCGCTCGGCCTCTTTGTCGAGTCGAAACAATATGGAACGAGCTTCTGGGAGATCAGGGCGTCGACCTCGCCCAAGATGATCACCACGCCCGACGGGACGGAGGCTTCCGGCGTCGCCTTGCTGCTCGCCGGAAAATTCGAGCCGCCCGCGCTCGTTTTCGAGCAAATCAATTCGCTGAGGCGCGGGCTGGGCCGCGAGATGGTCGAGGCGGCGATCGCCGGCCTGAAGGCGCGCCCCGCCGTCTTCGGGCGCGTCAAGGTCAATGATCTCTCCCCGCGCATGAAGGACGGCCGCAGATGGTGGGAGCATGTCGCCGACGCGCACGCCGAATTCGACTGGGCCATCACCCATGAAGAGCCGTTCGCAAGCGCGTCACGCGTCGCGCAATCGCGCGAACCGTCTCCCTTAACGCTTACAGATATCGCCGCTACGCCAGACTTTCTAAAAAAGCGGCGCAAGCTTGAGGCGCTCTGTCGCGAGCTCGGCTATGACGCGAAGAAAGCGACTCTCAGCCCCGAGAAAAAGACCTTCGACTATCTCGGCCAGAGCTTCGCGTCGGAAGGCGAATCCTTTCCTAATGGCCGCATCGTGATCTTCTATGATCCCGAGATGAGCAAGGCGCGGCTTGGCTGCTGCCTTGCGCATGAAATGCAGCATGTGAAATATTTCTTCGTGCGCGACGCCTATCGCGCCGAGCCGGAAGACGGCCCGCTGCATAAGCGCTTCGCGAAATTTACGCCGGCGGCGCTCGCCCTGCTGCGCGGCGTTTCCAACTATTCGAACGAACATTGGGACGCCTGGAAAGGCGCGGCGCCGCCGAGGCTCTTCTCCATGGAGCTGGAGGAAGGGGAAAGCGAACCGATCAATGAGACGATCGCCGAGGTCGCCAAGGCCCAATATAATTGGGGGCCGGACGTGTGGATCAATCCTGTTTGGCGGGAGCTGCAACAGGCGATCAACGAAGAATATGAGCGGCTCCGGGGGTAAGCGGGCTTTCGCTCAGCGCTCCTTCTCCCTTTCCAAAAGCGCGCGCTTCCTCTCGACGCCCCAATAATAGCCCGAGAGCGCGCCGTCGCTGCGCAGCACGCGGTGACAGGGCACGGCGAGCGAGACAGGATTGGCCGCACAGGCGCCGGCAACGGCGCGCACGGCTTTCGGCGCGCCGATGCGCCGCGCAATCTCGGCGTAGCTTGCCGTTTCTCCCGCCGGAATTTTGCGCAGCGCCGCCCAGACGCGCTGCTGAAAAGCCGTGCCCCGCATGTCGAGCGGCAGGTCGAATGGCGCGCGCGGTTTTTCGACGAGACCCACCGCCGCAGCGACATAGCGCTCGAACGCTTCGTCGGCGCCGATCAGCGTCGCGCGCGGAAAGCGATCCTGCAGATCGCGCAACAACTCCTGTGGATCGTCGCCGAGCGAGATGGCGCAGACGCCCTTGGCGCTCGCCGCGACGAGCACGGCGCCGAGCGAAGATTGGCCGATCGCAAAGCGAATTTCCTCGCGCGCGCCGCCTTTGCGATAGGCGCCTGGCGTCATGCCCAATGTCTCCTTCGCGGTCGCGTAGAAGCGTCCGCTGGAATTAAAGCCTGAATCATAGATCGCTCCGGTCACGGTCGCGCTACTATTCAATCGCTCGCGCAGGCGCGCCCGCCGATGCGCTTGCGCATAGGCCTTGGGCGTTACCCCCGCGATGCGCGAGAAGAGTCTGTGGAAGTGATGAGGGCTGAGACCGGCGGCTCGCGCGAGTTCGGTCAGCGTCGGCGCTGTCTCCGCGGTCTCGATCATCCGGCAAGCGCGCGCAACCTTTGCGGCGTCTTCCGCTTCGCGCGGCGGCGCATTGGGTCCGCAGCGTCGACAAGGACGAAAACCCGCGGCTTCCGCCTCCGCCGCCGTGGCGCAAAAGCGCACATTGGCGCGCTTCGCCGGCCGCGATGGGCAGGAGGGGCGGCAATAGACGCCCGTGGTCGTCACGCAATAGAAAAAGTCGCCGTCGCAACGTCCGTCGCGCGCGACAACCGCCCCCCAGCGCGCGTCGTCGGCGATGCCGAGTAAATTCGCCTGCGTCATGTCCGTCGCCTGCTCCATGGCCTATCTTCGAGGCGAACGCATATCGGCGCAATCCGTTTCTTGCGGTCGAATTGACGACAGGCTGACAGGCGAAAACGATGATCTTATGATTTGCCGAGCGGCGGCGAAGGATCGGATGGAGCGGGATGATGAAGGAGAGCTGCGCCGCCGTTACGCGCCGCGCCGCGATGGCCGGCGCGGCCGCAAGCCTCGCCCTCGGCGGCGCGCGGGCCGAGACGGCGAAGACCCTTCTCGTCACCCACGCCGCTGCGCTCGCGCATGAGATGGGGCCCGCGCATGTCGAGCGGCCTGAGCGGCTGCGCCCGGTGTTGCGCGCGCTGGACGATTCCCGTTTCGCCTCCCTTGCGCGCCTGGATGCGCCTTTGGCGTCGACGGAGGCGCTGTTGCGCGCGCATGCGCCTGAGCATGTGTCGCGGCTTGTGCGAGCGGCGCCGAGGGACGGCTATGCGCGTCTTGGCCCCGACGTCTCGATGAACGGCGCTACGCATGAGGCGGCGCTGCGGGCGGCGGGCGGCGCGTGCGCGGCCGTCGACGCCCTCATGCGCGGCGAAGCGAAAAACGCCTTTGTCGCCATGCGTCCGCCGGGCCATCATGCGACGCGGAGCGAGGCCATGGGCTTTTGCTTCCTCAACAACGCCGCGGTCGCCGCCTTGCATGCGCGCGCGGCTTATGGGGCGTCGCGCGTCGCCGTCGTCGATTTCGACGTGCATCACGGCAATGGCGTGCAGGAGATTTTCTGGAACGACAAGGACGCCCTTTACGCCTCGACGCACCAAATGCCGCTTTATCCCGGCACGGGCGCGGCAAATGAGACCGGCGCGCATGATAATATCGTCAATGCGCCGCTCGTGAAGGGCGATGGCGGCGCGCAATTTCGCGAGGCGCTCGCTTCGCGCATCCTGCCGCGCCTCGACGCCTTCGCGCCAGACCTCATCATTTTTTGCGCCGGCTTCGACGCGCATCTGCATGACCCGCTCGGCGGCCTGCGTTTCCTCGAAGAGGATTTCCGCGACGTGACGCTGCGCGTCATGGAGGTCGCCGCGCGCCGATGCGGCGGACGCATCGTGTCGCTGCTCGAAGGCGGCTACCGGCCGGACGATCTCGCGCGCAGCGTCGCGGCGCATGTCGGCGCGCTGATGGAGGCGTGAGCGCGGGGCGCGTCAGCCCAGCCGCGCCGCGAGCTTGCTCCAGAGCGCGTTTTCGGCGCGAAAGACGTAATCGAAGCGCGCGCTCGCGACGCTCTTCGCGCCATGCGCGATAAGCCAGTCTGCGAGCGCCGCGACATGATGCGCCGGGCAGGCGAAAGCCGCCGATTTGCCATTGCTCTCGCGCAAGGAGGCTCCGAATGTCGTTTCCGCCTCGCGAAGCAGGTCGCCGGCCGCTTCCGGCAGATGCGCGCGCACTTCACGCGTCGTGCGCGCTTCCTCTTCGGCGGCGATGCGCGAGAGGATGATTCGCGCCGCCTCTCGCGCCGTCTCGCTCCAGGGCGCGGCGAGCGAGGCGACGAGATTGGCCTGCGAACGCAGGATCACGCCGTCCTCGATCACTTTCAGCGCATTGGCGGCGAGCGTCGCGCCGGTCGTGGTGATGTCGACGATGAGATCGGCGGAGCCGGCGGCGGGCGCGCCTTCCGTCGCGCCGGAGCTTTCGACGATGCGATAGTCGGAGACGCCATAGCGTGTGAAGAAACGCCGCGTCGTATTCACATATTTCGTCGCGACGCGTAGGCCGCGCCCGTGGCGCGCGCGAAAGCCGTCGGCGACATCGGCGAGATCGCTCATGTGGCGCACGTCGATCCAGGCCTGCGGCACCGCGACGACGACATTGGCGAAACCGAAGCCAAGCGGCGCGAGCAATTCGACCTTGCTTTCCGCGTCGGCGATCTCCTCGCGCACCAGATCTTCGCCGGTGACGCCGAGATGCGCTTCGCCGAGCGCCAGGCGGCGCGTGATTTCGGACGCCGACAGATAGGCGACCTCGGCGCCTTCGACGCCCGCCACCGCGCCGCGATAGTCGCGCGCGCCGCGTCCCTGCGTCAGCTCCAACCCCGCGCGGGCGAAAAAGGCGGCGGCGTTCTCCTGCAGCCGGCCTTTCGAGGGCGAGGCGATGACGAGCTTTTGGGCCTCTCTCATGGCGCGCCTCCCGCGCGCGGCGCGAGGCGGTCGATCCAGATCGCCGCGCCGACGGCCGGAATGTCGGATTTGGCGCCCAGCGTCTTGAGCAGCCGGTCGTAGCGGCCGCCGCCGATCACCGGCTCGTCGCCCCCGGCGTGGCGCGCCTCGAAGACGAAGCCCGTGTAATAGTCGAGATGGCGGGCGAAGCTCGCCGAAAAGCGCATCTCGTCGAGCGCGAGGCCGCGCGCCGCCATGAAGCTGGAGCGCGTATCGAAGGCGTCGAGCGCGGCGGCAAGATCAAGCCGCGCGTCCCCGGCGAGCCCGCGCAAGGCGGCCGAGGCGGCGTCCGGCGCGCCCTCGACGGCGAAGAAAGCCTCGGCGAGCGCGCGCTTTTCCGTCGAGACGCCGGCGCCCTCCGCGAGCGTCGCCTGATCGAGGAAGCGCTCGGCGATCTCGGCGGCGCTGCGGCCGCCAACCGTCGTAATGCCCGCGATGGACAGGAGATCTTCGACAAGGCGGCGCGCGTCAGCGGGATCGGCCTTGGCGAGCGCGGCGAGGACGCCGGACTGTTCGGCGCCGCCGTTGCGGCGGGGCGGGACGAAAATATCGGCGAGCTTCTGGCCGCGCGCATGGCCCGCGGCGAGGCGCCGCCGCCAGACCGGCGGCAGATCGATCCCGTCGAGAAAAGCTCCGACCAGCCCCGCGTCGCCGATGCTCGCCTTGAGGTTTGCGGCGCCGGCGGCGCGCGCCGCTTCGAGCGCGGCGGCGAGAATTTCGGCGTCGGCCGCCTCCCGGTCGTCGCGGCCGAAGCTCTCCAGCCCCGCTTGCAGAAATTCGCCCCCACCCGTGGCGCCCTGCGCTGGCGCGCGAAAAATAGCCCCCCCATAGGCATAGGCCGCCGGCGTCCCGGCCTCGGCGGAGGCGAGATAGTCGAGGCAGACCGGGATCGTATATTCCGGCCGCAGGCAAAGCTCGGCCCCGGAAGCGTCGGTCGTCAGATAGAGATGGCCGCGGAAATCCTCGCCCGAACGGTCGAGAAAGACCCCCGCCGGCTGCAGCAGCCGCGGCTCGCGGCGCGCGAATCCCTCGCGCTCGAAATGCGCGAGAATCGCCGCAAGGCTTACGGCCTGACGGTCGGCGGATTCGGCTGTCGCGGCGGTCACGCGCATTCCCCTTTGAAATTCGCGCTCTCTTTAGCAATTGCGCCGTTGCGGCGCACCCGCTTTCGGGGGAGAGGGTGAATGAAAGCAGAGAAGAGCGGGGGAAGGGCGAAGGTTTCCTCATCCTGAGGAGCCTGCGCAGCAGGCGTCTCGAAGGACGAGGAAGCCGCTTCATGCGCCGCTCTCTGGAACTCGCCCCCGCGCTTCGAGACGGCTCCTGCGGAGCCTCCTCAGCATGAGGGCGAGGACGACTGTCCTTCCCCCGGTTCGTCCTGCGGAGAAGAGACGCCGCCCTTGCATCGCCTGGCGTCCTCTGCCACATAGGGGCCGGGAGGTTGGCGGTGGACGCTTCACTCGCCAACCGGGTCAGGTCCGGAAGGAAGCAGCCCTAACGAGCTTGGGCGGGTCTTCGTTCAGCCTCCCACCGCGGCATGCCCAGGTTGGGCGTAGCCTTAATTTTATGCGCGGGCCGCGCCGAACAACCTTGGCGTGAATGATATTTAAGAACTGAGAACGGGTCACAATTTCATTATGCCCCTGTCTGAAATAAAGAATTCGATCGATATGTAATTCCGGCTGCTTGCCGCGCGCCGTTGCGTTCAGCGCCCCCGCCAAGAATAATGATGGGAGATGCGAGGAGTTCAGCGACTCGCTTACAGGCGGAAACGCCTAACGATATAGTGCCGATGAATTTTAGACGGATCAAATTGTTGATGGAGGTCGTTATGACAAAATCGTGGTTGACGAACCCCGTAAAACGCGCAGCAGCACTTTTCCTGGCGTTGACTATTGTCGTCATTCCGATACAGCGAGCGTTTTCTGGCATCGCAAGTCTTGTTATTACCAAGGATGCGAAGGTAATAATCCAGCCGAGCGAGAACGACGTTGCTCTTGTGCGCGGCAACTTGGCCTGCTCAAGCGGCGACGCGATTAGCATTAGCGTGCAGATTACGCAGTATCACGGGGGGTTAGATTTCGATACGGCTGCTGGCTTTACTCCGAAGCCGATCGAGTGTCCCACAACAAATGTTATAGATTGGCGGGTGGCCGCTCGGTGCTACGGCACGAACGGATGTATAACTTCCGGGCTGAGGGATGGCGTTGCGCTTGCAGTCGCGACGGCGTTTACAACGAAGGGCGCCATAGCCCAGACCACTTCAGAAGTCGTCCTGAAGATAAGCAATGAAACGGCGCCTTAACCCGGCCGCAGTGGGATTGAAGCCGTTTTCCTGAACTTTTGGCGTGAGCGCTGCATTTATAGCCTGACCGGCGCTGTTTTTGGCAAGACGTTTACTCGCGGCCTCGTCTGGCGCCGGCCTTGAGACTATTATTCTTGGGCTGTTGCGGCGGCGTCGGCGCGGCGCGCCCCGCTTTTCGTCGACGGCGAAAAGCGCCACCCGCCTATGCGTCGCGGTGGAAAACAATCTGGCGAACCATTAAGACCCTAATCTATGGCCGATGAGCTGTTTCCGAATCCTATTGGCGCCGATCAGACGCCGCCGACGGCTTACCGGGTGCTGGCGCGCAAATATCGGCCGACGACCTTCGCGGACCTCATCGGCCAGGAGCCGATGGTTCGCACGCTCGAAAACGCTTTCGATCTCAATCGCATCCATCAGGCCTATCTCCTGACCGGCGTGCGCGGCGTCGGCAAGACCACGACCGCGCGGATTCTCGCGCGCGCCTTCAATTACGAGCTGCCGGCGAAGGACGGCCGGCCCGCCATCGACCAGCCGACGATCCATATGGAGGAGCTCGGCGTTCACTGTCAGGCGATCATCGATTCGCGCCACGTCGACGTGCTGGAGATGGACGCCGCCTCGCATACCGGCATCGACGACATTCGCGAGATTATCGACAACGCCCGCTATCGCCCCGTGATGGCGCGCACGAAGGTCTATATCATCGACGAAGTGCACATGCTCTCCAAGGCGGCGTTCAACGGCCTCTTAAAGACGCTGGAAGAGCCGCCGGAGCATGTGAAGTTCATCTTCGCGACGACCGAGATCGACAAAGTGCCGGTGACCGTGCGCTCGCGCTGCCAGCGTTTCGATCTTCGCCGCATCGATGCGGGGCTGCTGACGGAGCATTTGCGCAAGATCTGCGCGGCGGAGAATGTCGCCATCGAACCCGACGCGCTCGCCATGATCGCGCGGGCGGCGGAAGGATCTGCGCGCGACGCGCTTTCGCTTCTCGATCAGGCCATCGCTTACGGCGCGGCGCATTCGGCTGGCGGCGCCATTGCGGCGGAGGATTTGCGCCTCATGCTCGGCGTCGCCGACAAGGCGCGCGTCATCGATCTCTTCGAGAGCGTGATGGCGGGCGACGTCGCCAAAGCCATTGCCGTTCTCGAAGAGCAGTATAATGGCGGCGCCGATCCCGCGCAGGTGCTGCTCGAACTCGCCGAATTCGCGCATCTCGCGACGCGGCTCAAGCTCGCGCCGGAGACGGCGCAATCGGCGGCGCTGACGCCCGAGGAAAAGCGCCGCGGCGAAGAGGCGGCGGCGAGTCTTTCCGTTCCGGCGCTCACCCGCGCCTGGCAGATATTGATGAAGGGCGTCGAGGAATTGCGCGGCTCGCAGCGCCCGCTCGCGGCGGCCGACATGGTGTTGGTGCGGCTCGCCTATGCCGCTGACATGCCGACGCCCGCCGAGGCGCTGCGGCGCCTCGGCTTTGGCGAGAATGCGTCGCCGCCGTCCGAGGAGTCGAAGGCGCGCGCC